>CAZZHF010000110.1:0-8557 GCA_964653545.1 uncultured Gammaproteobacteria bacterium
TCAAGGCCTTCGAATCGCCGGACGTGACCATCTTCAACCACATGATCGCCGGCGTGCTGCGTATGGTGCCGTTCAACGGCCGCGGCATGAAGATGCTCAATTTCCTGCAAACCTGGGATCAGCTCGGTTCGCCGTTCGGGCAGGTGCCGTACAAGGTGTGGCTGGAGGTGCTCAAGAATCTGGGCCCGCGCCTTGGGTCGGCCAAAAGCTGGCGCATCACCTGCCCGCTGGGTAGCGACCTGTCCGGCCCGATCCCGCAGCCGGGACAGTCCCCCAAACAGTCCAAGGCCGATGCCAAGGCCACCGGCGACGGCTTCACGCTGCGCACCTTTCCACTAGGCGTGTGCCAGGTGTTCGACAGCATGCAGGCCAGCGGCCGGCTGGCGGTGCGCTGGCTGACGCCGTCCGGCATCCATGTGTTCGAACCCAACGGCATCGCCCTGCCAAGTCCGGTGATGATCAACATCGAAAACGGCCGCATCACCGGCTTCGACGGCGATCCGCAGGCCGTGGCCCAGCTGCGTGCCTACATGGAAAAGTGCGGCGGCCAGATGGGCAAGGAGCCGTACATCGTCAATTCCTGGCACGCTGGCATCAATCCGCGCTGCGCCGTCACGGCCGGGCCGGATCAGGGCCTGGACCAGTGGATGTACATGGTCCACGCCAACCCGCGCATCGTGCATTTCCACGCCATCGGCCCGGTGCAGCCGGGCGAGATGTCGATTCCGGTGGTCGATCCGACCATCGAATTCGACGGCGAGAAAGTGTGGGACGCCGGCCGCCTGGTGTTCCTGGACCGCCCGGACGTGCACGACAAGGTGCGCGCCTTTGGTGATCCGCAGTTCGCCTTTCATCACGAGCTCGAAATCGGCGTCTGAGCCGCGGCCGCATAACACAACGACAAGGAACCCCCATGGCCCACACGATCTGGTACACCCGTTGCCCGGTGCCAACCGCCTCTGGCATCGCCTATCAGCGCAAGCTGTTCGACAGCGAGTTTGCCGGCACCGATTGCGAAGTGCGCAACATCAAGGAACTGGGCCGCGCCAATTCCGACACGCACTTTGCCCACACGCTGGAAGACTCGTTTCGCGAAGGTGGCGGCTCGCCGCCGGTGTGGGCGCGCTCGCGCGGGGCCGATACCTCGCTGCTGGGTATCAGTTTTGTCGAGGAGACGCTCGGCCTGTTCGTGCGCACTGACGATCCCATTCACTCGGTGCGCGATCTGGCCGGCAAGCGGCTGGCGTTGCCGGTGTGGCCCAAGCTCATCATGAATTTCTTTCGCTTCGCGGCCAAGAAGGCTTTCGTGTCAGGGCTGGAACTGCACGGCCTGCGCGAGGCCGACGCCGTGTTCACGGACGTGGTGGAGACCGGCGATCACTACCAGCTGCTGAACCCGGGCTTTGCGGATGCCGAAGCCCGGCAGATTCCGTCCTACTACAACTGCCAGATGCGGGCCCTGCTGGATGGCAAGGTCGACGCCTTCTTCGCCAAGGGTGGCGAGATTGCCGCCATGCAGCGCGACTCCGGCGGCGGCATCCGCATGCTGTACAACCTGATCGAGGCCAAGCCGCTGTGGGCCAAGGTCAACAACGCCACGCCGCGCCTGCTCACGGTCAGTAATTCCCTGGTCCGCGAGCGGCCGGACATGGTGGTTCGCTACGCCCGCACACTGCTGAAGGCCGCCACCTGGGCCGCGCAGCCCGAGAACAAGATCGACGCCACCGCCGCCATGGCGCGCGAGACCGGCGTCACGCCGACCGATATTGATCGTTACTACACGCCGGACCTACACCAGAAGCTGAAACCGGAACTGAGCATGCGCGTGATCGAAACCCTGGAGATCATGAAAAGCTTCCTGCATGCACACGGTTTCATTGAGCAGAACTTCTCCACTGAGGATTGGATGGCGTCCGATTTGCTGCGCGACGCCTACTTGGCCGAAGGCATCGCCTGGCCGGATTGAGTCTTCCCTCCGCCATCAGGATATGTTTATGACTAGCCCGCTCGATCCCAAAGCCTTGCGCCAGGTGTTTGGCCAGTTCTGCACCGGGGTTACCGTGGTGTGCGCGGCCGACGCCCAGGGTCGCCGCTACGGCATCACCGTCAACTCGTTCAGCTCGGTGTCGCTGGATCCTCCGCTGGCCTTGTTCAGCCTGATGCACGATGCCGATACCCTGAAGATCATCGAGGCTGCTGGCGCCTTCAGCATCAATATCCTGGCCGAGGATCAGCAGGACATCTCAAACCGCCTGGCCAAGAAAGGCGGGCCCGAAAAGATGGAAGGCATCGCGACGCATGCCGGGGTCACTGGCGCACCTGTTCTGGATAACGTGCTTGGCCATATGGATTGCACGCTGTACGGGCGCTATGACGGCGGTGACCATGTCATTCTGGTTGGCGAAATCAAGCAGGCGGCCATCGGCGAGGAGCGCTCGCCACTGCTGTATTTCCGTAGCGCATACAAGACCGTGGCGGCTTGAGATCAGCCCGCACCCAATACTACCGGGGGAACGCATGAGCAAAGTGACTGTTAACGAGAGCGTCGTCGTCAAGGCCACGCCCGACGAGGCATGGGCGCTGGTCGGCGATTTCGCCGGTCTGGTCGCGTGGTTCCCGGCAGTCGCCACCAGCGAGGTGGAAGGTACCGGTGTGGGCGCGATCCGGCACCTGTCCATGCCGGACGGCAATCAGCTCACGGAGCGCCAGGAAACGCGTGACGAGGCTGGGCGCAGCTATGAGTACGTCGCCATAGCCGGCGCCCTGCCGTGCACCGACTACCGCTCGCAGCTGTCGGTCAGCCCGTCTGGCCGCGGCTCCAGGATCAGCTGGCGCGCGCAGTTTTTACCCATACCCGACGCGCCGGTGGACGCGCAGGCCTTCATCAGCAGCGTATACCGCGGCGGCCTGGACAGCGCCAAAAAGCTGCTTGACGGGGATTGAAACAAGGCTTTTGTCCGGGTAACGCCGGGGTGGCGCGTATTGGCCCTGTCGGTACGCCAGCCTGTACGCGGCCTGCGTAACGGAGGTGGCGATGACCGATCTGAATGTAAACGGCACCGTGCATCGGGTCGAGGCCGAACCGGACAAACCCCTGCTGTGGGTGCTGCGCGAGGACCTGGGCCTCACCGGCAGCAAATTCGGTTGCGGGGTTGGGCAATGCCTGGCCTGCACGGTGCATCTGGATGGCGAGCCTGCGGCCGCCTGCCTGACGCCGCTGGCGGCGGTGGCCGGCCGCCGGGTCACCACCACCGAAGGTCTGCCCGCCGACGCCAGCCATCCGGTGCAGCGCGCCTGGGTGGAGATGAATGTGGTGCAGTGCGGCTACTGCCAGTCGGGCCAGATCTTGGCGGCGGTCGCGCTGCTGGCCGCTCACCGCGAACCGGCTGACGCCGACATCGACCGCGCGATGCGCGGCAACCTGTGTCGCTGCGGCACCTATCAGCGCATTCGCGGCGCGGTGCGGCGGGCGGCGGCGCTCGCTCGCGGGGAAGTCTGAAATGGCTGCCGTGATCAGCCGTCGTCAGGTGCTCACGGGCGGCGCGGGCCTGGCAGCGGGTCTGTGGGTGGCAGTGCGGCTGCCCGGGGTCAGTGCGGCGCCGCGACAGACGCCATTCGTGCCTAATGCCTTCATCCATGTTGCAGTGGATGACGCGGTTACCCTGACCTTGCACAAATCCGAGATGGGCCAGGGTGCGCATACCGGCCTTGCCGCCATCCTGGCCGACGAACTCGACGTGGACCTGGCACGAGTCAGTCTGTTGATGGCCGACGAGGATCCGGCGTTTTATCCCGGCGGTGGCCAGATGGGCACCGGCGGTAGTACCAGTATCCGCTTCTCATGGGATGCGTTGGCCGCCGCCGCCGCCAGTGCCCGCGCGCTGCTCATCGCCGCGGCAGCCCGCACCTGGCAGGTGGAGCCCGATGCCTGTCATACGGATGCCGGGCGCGTGCTCGGGCCGGACCGTCAGGCCCTGTCTTATGGCGAGCTGGCGACTTTGGCGCAGAGCATGCCGCTACCCGCCGAGCCGCCGCGCCGCGTGCCCAGCGACTATCGCTACATCGGCAAGCCGACGCCGCGTGTGGACAACATTTCCAAGGTGACAGGCCAGGCAGGATTTGGCATCGACGTCATGCTGCCTGGCCTGTTGACGGCGGTGGTGCTGCGCCCCCCGCAGTTTGGCAGCGCGCTTGAGCGTTTCGACGCCAGCGCGGCCTTGAAGCTGCCGGGGGTACACAAAATCGTCGCCATCGATTCGGGTGTCGGCGTGGTGGCCGACGGCTACTGGCAGGCGCGGCGGGCCGCCCAGGCGGTCAAGGTGACCTGGCGGCCCGGGCTGCCAGTTGACGATGTGCTTATCGGTACCCTGCTCGATGCCGCGGTCGAGACGCCAGGCAGTCCGGCCCGCAGTGATGGCGATGCGCTGGAGGTGTTGGCCAGTAGCGGGCCGACGCTGACGGCGACGTATCGGGTGCCGTACCTCGCCCACGCCTGTCTTGAGCCGATGAATGCCACAGCGGATGTCCGGGACGGGCGCTGCGAAATCTGGGCACCGACACAGGGCCAGACCCGCGCGCGTGGTGCAGCGGCGGCCTTGCTGGGACTGGCTCCCGAACAGGTGACGGTACACACCACCTACCTGGGTGGCGGTTTCGGGCGGCGCTTCGAGACCGATTTTGTGCTGGACGCGGTGGCTTTGTCGCGTGCCGTGGCAGCGCCGGTCAAGGTGATCTGGTCGCGCGAGGATGACTTGCAGCACGACTTCTATCGTCCGGCTGCGGTACACCGACTGCAAGCGGCGCTGGAGGGCATCACCCCGATTGCCTGGTGGCAGCGCATCGCGAGTCCTTCGATCCAGAGCCGGCTGGCGCCCGACAGCATCACGGCAGGCGTGGATCGCACCGTAGTGGAGGGCGCGCGTGAGCTGCCCTACGCCATCCCCAATGTGGCGGTGGAGTGCGCGCTGGTCGACCTGGGCGTGCCGGTAGGCTACTGGCGTTCGGTGGGCAGCTCCGGCAACGCATTTGTTGCCGAGTCGTTCATCGACGAGCTGGCGCATGCCGCCGGCAGCAACCCGCTGGAGTTTCGAACGCGCCTGCTAACCGGCCAGCCCCGACACCTGAAGGTGCTGCAACTGGCGGCGGCTCGCGCTGGCTGGGAACAGCCGCTGGCCACCGGACACGGTCGCGGCATGGCCGTGCACATGAGCTACGGAAGCTATGTGGCGCAAGTGGTGCAGGTCAGCGTGGCCGAGGGCGCGCTGCGCGTGGAGCGGGTGGTGTGTGTCATTGACTGCGGTCGTCACGTTAACCCGGACCAGGTAGCGGCGCAGATGGAGGGCGGCATCGTGTTTGGCCTCACCGCGGCCCTGCATGGTGAGGTACCCATCAGCGACGGCTCGGCCCGGCTCGGAAACTTCGACAGCTATCCGCTGCTGCGCATGGACCAGATGCCGCGCATCGATGTGCATATCGTGCCCAGTGACGAGCCGCCTGGAGGGGTTGGAGAACCCGGCGTGCCGCCGTTGGCTCCGGCGCTCGCCAACGCCATCTTTGCAGCTACCGGTCAGCGTCTGCGTCGGTTGCCGTTGCGTCTGAGCGCCTGAGTCGCTTATTCACACGCCCGGATCGAGCCGCAGCAGTGCCGGCACAGTGCCGTCCGGCTGATGCTCGAAGCGCAGGCGCGCCATTCCTGCGTAACCCAGGCGCAGCCGCCAGCTATGGCTCAGCGGCATGCCAAGCACCGCCCGCAACAGCATGGCATGTGTGCCGCCGTGGCCAATCAGCAGTACGCGCTGACCCCGCGCCCGTTCGACCACCCGGTGCCAGGCGCCCTCCACCCGCGCACAAAAATCGGCAATCGGTTCGCCGTCGGGCGGCGGATATGCCACCGGGTCTTGCCAGAAACGCGTCAGCGCGACGCCATACTCAGCCCGAACCTGTGCCACGGTCAGGCCCTCCCAGCGGCCGAAGCTGATTTCTCGAAAATCCGTTTCCACCTCGATGGCCAACCCCTGACGCTGTGCCAGCGTTTGGGCGAACTCGCGGCAGCGGCGAAGTGGCGAGGTGACGATGCAGTCCCACATGCCGTCCCCGGTGGCTGCTTCAAGCTGCGTCCAGCCAGCGGCGCTCAGGGGGTCGTCCAGCGTACCGCGAAAGCGTTGCCCACCCTGCGGTTCGCCATGGCGCAGCAGGTCCACCAGGGTGACCGGCACATCTATCACGGCGTTGCCAGTGTGCCGCGGTAGCGGGCCCAGTCGAAGTAGGGTCCGGGGTCGCTCTTGCGGCCGGGGGCGATTTCGCTGTGGCCGACGATGTGTTCAGCGTGCAACTGCGGACAGGCCGTTCTCAGCGCTCTGGTCAGCGCCACCAGTGTCGCGTACTGGGCCGGCATGAACGGGTCCTGATCGCTGCCTTCCAGTTCGATGCCGACAGAAAAATCATTGCAGCGTTGGCGTTGGCCGAAACGTGACGCGCCGGCATGCCAGGCGCGCTGCGACAGCGGCACGAACTGCACGACCTGGCCGTCGCGGCGGATAAAAAAATGCGTCGACACGCGCAGGCCGGACAGCTCGGCGTACTCGGGCCGCAGGCTGCAATCGAGTGTGCCAAGGAACAGGGCCGTCACGTCGTCGCCGCCGTACTTGCCGGGCGGCAGGCTGATGGCGTGGATAACCAGCAGCTCAATCGCCATCTGGGGCGGGCGGCGGTCGCAATGCGGCGACGGTAGCCAGTGCGCGCCAAGAGCCAGCCCGCTGTCCGCATCGATGCGAAAATTCTCGCTGGTCAGGGTCACGGCAGATGCTCCCGGCGGCGCGGTTACACGGTTGATATGGGTATTTTCGGGTCAAAAGCGCGCCAACGCCAAAGTCATGGGACGGCCTCGGCTAAACTTGCCTGACGCGCCCATCGCCGCCACCGACGCCCGCCCATGTCACCGTCCCCCGGTCTTCTGTATGTTGTTTGTGGTCCGTCCGGGGTTGGCAAGACCAGCCTCGTGCAGGCCCTGGTGGTGCGCCGCCCAGGTCTGACCCTGTCGGTGTCCTACACCACGCGTCCGCCACGTGATGGCGAGCAGCAGGGCGTGAGCTACCACTTTGTGAGCGACAGCCGGTTCAACGCCATGCGCGCCGCGGGCGAGTTTCTGGAATATGCGCAGGTGTTCGATCACCAGTACGGCACCTCGGCCACAGCGGTCGACCAGGTGCTCGCCGCCGGTCGCGACGTGGTGCTGGAGATTGACTGGCAGGGTGCCCAGCAGGCACGCGCCAGGCTGCCGGGCTGTGTCACCGTGATGATCCTGCCGCCATCGGTCGCGGTCCTGCGCCAGCGCCTCACCGGCCGCAAGGACGACCCGGCCCTGGTCGAGCGGCGGATGCGCGATGCGGTAGCCGAGCTCAGCCACTGGCCGCAGTTTGATTATCTGGTGGTGAACGAGGTGTTCGAGCAGGCGCTGGCTGATCTGTGCGCGATCACGCGCAGCGGCGAACTGCGGCGCGAGCGCCAGGACGCCTGGGTTGCCGCGGCGCTACCAGAGCTAGGGAAAATCTGAAAGATCTGGCAGCTTACCGACTGCCATCGAAATCCCCGCAGTTCTGTTAATTTCTGGCGCTGGCCTGTGCCGAGTGGGCCGAAGCCTCCAGCCAGCGGCGCACGCGGTTGGCATCGCCAATGCGAGTCAGCGTACCCACCGAATCCATCAGCACCATGACCACCGGCTTGCCGTCGATGGTGGCCTGCATCACCAGGCAACGCCCGGCTTCATTCAGGAACCCGGTCTTGGTGACGTCGATATGCCACTGCGGGTTGCGTACCAGCGGATTGGTGTTGCGATACTGCGTGGCGTAGCTACCGACCTTGACCGTGTACTCGCGGGTCGTCGAGTAAGAGCGAATGGTGGGATAGGTACTCGCGGTCCTGACCAAGCGCACCAGGTCGGCCGGCGAGGCGCGGTTTTCGCCGGACAGGCCGGTGGCCTCGACGAAGCGGGTCTGGCGCATGCCAAGCGCGCTGGCTTTGCGATTCATGGCGGCCACGCCGGCTGCCTGGCCGCCGGGATAGTTGCGCAGCAGCGCCGCTGCCGCGCGGTTTTCCGACGACATCAAGGCCAGGCGCAGCAGGTCGCCGCGCGGCAGGCGCGTGCCGATAGCCAAGCGCGAAGTGGTGCTGCGCAGGCGGTCGATCTCGGCATTGGTGATGCTGATCGGTACCTGCAGCGACTGCTTGGCGTCGAGCACCACCATGGCGGTCATGAGCTTGGTGATGGAGGCGATCGGCAGCGGCTGGTCGGCATTCTTTCGGTACAGCACCGCGCCGGTGTCGGCACGCACCACCAGCGCGGCCCGCGAACGCACATCCACCGTGGGTGGCGAGCCCGCCTGCACGCTGCTTGCGCACACCAGGGCCAACACGCTGCCAAGCAGGAACCGCACGCGGTATGTGTTCATTCCGTTCCTGGGCTTGGGAGTGACATGAGGGTCTCGGTCATTGACTTCCTGATCTTTAAGGAAGCGCTGAATAAATCCATCCTGGCTTTCTCAGCGCCCGCCATCGGAAA
>CAZZHF010000111.1:0-8519 GCA_964653545.1 uncultured Gammaproteobacteria bacterium
GCTCCGGATCGGCGCCGCTTTGCTCGACCAGGGCGGCATAGAACTGCGGCTCCATGGCGCCGATGGCCACCCACTTTCCGTCCTGCGTTTCGTAGGAGTTGTAGTAGTGGGAGGCGCCGTCCAGCATGTTGCTGCCGCGCTCATCTATCCACATGCCGGCCTGGTGCATGGCGTAAAACATGCCCATGAGCACTGCCGTGCCTTCCACCATGGAACAGTCGATGACCTGGCCCCGGCCTGACTTCTGGGTCTCCAGCAGCCCGCAGACCATGCCATAGGCCAGAAACATGCCACCGCCGCCGAAGTCGCCGATCAGGTTCAGCGGCGCCATGGGCTTGCCGCCCTTCTCGCCAAAGGCGTGCAGCGCCCCGGCCAGGGCGATGTAGTTGATGTCATGGCCGGCGCCCTGGGCCATCGGCCCGTCCTGCCCCCAGCCGGTCATACGGCCATAGATGAGGCGCGGGTTGCGCGCCAGGCATGCGTCAGGGCCCAGGCCCAAACGCTCCATGACGCCCGGACGAAAGCCTTCCAGCAATGCGTCAGCCTGCTGCACCAGGCGCAGCACGGTTTCCACCCCCTCGGGCTGCTTCAGATCCACCGCCAGGGATTTGCGGTTGCGCCCCAGGAGGTCCGCAGGCTGGCCGCTGAACATATTGCCGCCCGGGCGATCGACCCGGATCACCTCGGCCCCCATGTCCGCCAGCATCATGGCGCACAGTGGCCCAGGACCCAGGCCGACCATTTCTATGACTTTGTAGCCCGCCAGTGGTCCCATCCCGCTTCTCCTCCAGAGTTTGTAGTTGAGCCTGATCCGGCGACTGTCATCGCTGACTACCGATTATGGCCGAATCAGCACTCCCCACCCCGCCAGGGGATCGGGTAATAATGGCCCGGACCGCGCCAGGCTGGCGCCGCTGCTCCAATCCCGAACGAGGACACACGCATGGACGCACGCACGACGACGCTGGGCGCACTCGACCTGCGCGAGATGGTGGACCTGAAAAACGGCTGGCTGGACCGGCGTATTTTCTGGGACGACGCCATTTATCAGTTGGAGCTGGAACGCCTGTTCGCGCGCTCGTGGCTGTTCGTGGCGCACGAGAGCCAAATCGCCAGGCCCGGCGATTTCCTGACCACCTACATGGGCCAGGACAACGTCATCGTGGCCCGCCACACCGACGGCAGCGTGCGCGTGTTCCTGAACTCGTGCACGCACCGTGGCAACCGCATCTGTTTCGCCGACCGTGGCCAGGCGCGACGCTTCACCTGCAACTATCACGGCTGGGCCTTCGGCACCGACGGCGCGCTCCTGGGCATGCACGAAGAAGACCACTACCAGGGCTGGATCGACAAAGCCGCCTGCGGCCTGCACAACGCGCGGGTCGAGTCCTACAAGGGCCTGGTGTTCGCCTGCTTCGACCCGCAGGCGCCCCGGCTGGAGACGTTTCTGGGCGACTACCGCTGGTACCTGGACATCGTGCTCGATCAGACCGATGCCGGCACCGAGTTCATCGGCGGCTGCGTGAAGAACGAGTTCGACTGCAACTGGAAGTTCTGCGCCGAGAATTTCACCGGCGATTCGCTGCACGCCTCCTGGACGCACGACTCGGGCGCCAAGGCCATGACCGCGGGCCATCCGGTGCCCGACTACATGCCGGTGGACCCGTTGTCGTTCCATGCCAACGCCAACGGCCACGGCTGGGAAGGTGGCCTCGACGGCATGGGCGCTCTGGGTGTGGCGTACATGAACAAACCACACGTACTGGCCTATTACGCACAAAAGCGCGAGGAAACGGTGCAGCGCCTGGGCGAGCTGCGCGGGCGAAAGATCTGGGGGTCGGTGATCTCGGCTAGCGTGTTCCCCAATTTCTCGTATCTGCCCGGCATCGCGACCATGCGCAGCTGGCTGCCGAAGGGTCCGCGCAAGATTGAGCTGCGCGCCTGGACCATCGTCAACCAGGACATGCCGGACGAGGTCAAGGATGCCGTGCTGCACTCGTGCTCGCAGACCTTCTCGCCCAGCGGCGTGATGGAAATGGACGACGGCGAGAATTGGGAAAACGCCACCCGCGCCAACGAGGGCGTGGTCACGCGCCGGCAACCGCTGCATTACGGCCTTCGCGTAGGCACCCAACGGCGCGACGATCCGGATCTGCCGGGCAACATCGCCCGCCCGATGTATGCCGACGTTAACCAGCTCGCGTTTTACCAGCGCTGGCTGGACTTTCTCACCGCTGATTCCTGGGCCGACATCCCGGCGGTACGCTGAACAAAAAGGATCGAACCATGGACACGAACGCCGCACTCGACGACCTGCTGCTGTGGCATGAGGTCAACCAGTTTCTGACGCGCGAGGCGCGCGCCCTGGACGAAGAGGACTACGACACCTGGTTTTCCATGCTGGCGCCCGACCTGCATTACTGGATGCCGAGCCGTGAAACGGTATTTCGCCAGGATGAAACGCCGGACGATCCGCATCACATGTATTTCTACAACGAAACTGTGGACACGCTGCGTCAGCGCGTGGCGCGGCTGGGGACCGGCACTGCCTGGTCGGAGAACCCGCGCACGCGCTACCGGCATCTGGTTACCAACGTGGCCGTTACGCCCGGCGACACCGCCGGCGAGTACCAGGTGCGCTCCAACGTGCTGGTGTACCGCAACCGCCTGGAACGCGAGGAAAACTGGATGGTCGCGGCGCGCGAGGATACGCTGCGGCGCGGTGGCGACACACTGCTGCTGGCGCGGCGCAAGATCACCCTCGACCAGAACGTGTTGCTCAGCAAGAACCTTAACGTTTACCTGTAGAGCGACGCACCTGTCGGGTAATACAACAAAAATGGAACAGTCGGGATGCGGATGAACGGCAAGATTTGTGTAGTCACGGGCGCCAATTCGGGCATCGGCAAGGCCACGGCACGGGGCCTGGCGGCGACCGGCGCCACGGTTTTGATGGTCTGCCGGGACCGGGCTCGTGGCGAGGCGGCTCAGGCGGAAATCCGCGCAGCAACCGACAACGCCAAGGTTGAGTTGTGGCTGGCTGACCTTGCCTCGCTGGCGGACGTGCGCCGCCTGGCGGCAGAGCTGATTGCCGCCCACCCGGTCATCCACGTACTGATCAACAATGCCGGGGTGATGCTGGAGCGGCGCCAGCTCAGCGCCGATGGGTTCGAGCTGCAATTTGCCGTCAACCACCTGGCGCCGCTGTTGCTCTCCCGCCTGCTGGAGCCGGCACTCGCCGCTGGCGCGCCGTCGCGGGTGATCAACGTGAGCTCGCGCGTTCACACCATGGGCGCCATCAATTTCGACAATCTGCACTGGGAACACGGCTACAAGATGTTCGCCGCCTACGGACAGTCCAAGCTCGCCTGCGTGATGGCCACCTACGACCTGGCGCAGCGCTGGAAGGCGCTCGGCATCACCGTCAACTGCCTGCATCCAGGCGTGATCGACACCAACCTTGGCGGCATGCCGGGCTTTGTGAAAATGCTGCTGCCGAAGGCTGAAAAAGGCGCCCTTACCTCGCTGTACCTGGCCACCTCTGCCGCCGTGGAAGGCGTCACCGGGCGTTATTTCAGCAACTGCAAGCCGGTGCGCTCCGCGGCCAAATCGTACGACCCGGCCGTGCGCCAGCGCTTGTGGCAGGAAAGCGAACGCCTGCTCGGATTGGCCTGACGGCGATGGCCGTCGGTCGCGGCTTGCGCCGCAATCAAAGCGTATAAAAATCGATCAACGCCGGAACCAGGTCGTTCTGAATCCTGGTTTTTTTCCAGCATATAACCCAGCGCCGCGCGTTCTGCCTCAAGCGCAGCTCGTAGTCGCCGAAGTTGCTGTGCTGTGTTTCCGTGCGCGGGTTGTAGACCTGCACCAGCCAGTTCGCCCGCACCCAGATCTCGCTGGCGCTCTCGAACTCGGCCTCAATGTTGGTCACGAAATGGGTCGTGCGCGGCAGCGGCATCGCCGTGACCGACTTACCTGACTGCGCACGCATCACCCGCTCGTGCAGCCCGCGACGCGAGTCATGGTAGATCTGCGATATCTCGGTATCCGGGTCGCTGGTTTGTGTGTGCTCGTCGCGCCAGGCCGGCACCCAGTACACGACGTCCTGGTCGTAAAGCTCCAGCCATTGCTGCCAGTCGCGGGCGTCCAGGCAGCGGCATTCCAGGTACAGCAGCTCGGTGGCTATGGCAGTGGCGTTCGGGTCGGCCATGGATAAGGTCCTTGTGTGTCAGATCACCGACCGCGCATGAGCCGGTGCCATTCCCGGTAACCGGCATGGATCGCCGTCTCGTCGCCAAAGGACAATCCCGCCGGACTGGCGTTGTAGCGGGCCTGACTCGTCCCGAGAACCGCGAACGCCTCCGGCGCCGCCAGCGACGTCGCCATCCCGCGCGAATAGCCCTGCGTGTCACCCGCCGCGGTGGCTGCAAAACCGTCCTGGCTCAGCGCGTACATGACGTTGTCATCGGACGTGGCCAGACCGCCGGCATTGAAGAACTCCTCATACTGACGGATGCGAAAACGCCGCGCCGGGGCGCTCTCACCGCGCGGTGCAAGGCAATGCGAACTCATGCGCGTTTTGTCCACCGCCAACGGCTGCCAGGTGCGCAGTTGCAGGGACTGGATGTCGATGATCTGCAGATTGGGAAATATCGTCAGGTTGCGCTGGCGCAACATCCAGTCCAGGCGCGCCGCCCCGACGCGGTCTGAAACCCGCTGCAGCAGGCGTGCATCGCGTACCAGCGGCCGGCTTTCCGGCTCTTGTCCTGGTGCGCCCACCGACCAGGACATGGCATGCCCACGCGGCATGCTGATGGTGCCGGCAATGATTTGTCCAGGCGGTTTGGGGGGCGGCCCGCCGCGGGGCCGCTGGCGGACGATGTCCACGAAAGCGGCATGCGTGGTCGAGAAATGATAGGCGTCGAGGCCGTTCTCGAACTGCAACTTCCAGTTGCCATCGTAGGTATAGCTCGCCTCCCCGGGGATGTATTCAAGTCCCTCCGGCGCCTGGTCAGCGACCAGGTCCAGCAGGATCCGGGCATCGCCAAGATGTTCATCCAGACCGGGCACGTCCGCGGCCAGACTCGCGAACACGAAACCGCGATAGCTGTCGACCCGCGCCACGGGTATCAGGTCGTGGTTCTCGGCCTCGAAGGCCGGCGGGTAAGCGCCATCCTGGTGGTCGGTAATGCCGACGTTGCGCCCCGCGCTGTCGTAGGACCAGCCGTGGTACGGGCAGGTATGGAACTTGCGGTTTCCTGCCCGAAACGGGCACAGCAAGGTGCCCTTGTGACGACAGCTGTTCAGAAAGCCGCCGAGCCTCCCGCTGCCGTCCCGCATCAGGATCACCGGCTGGCGACCGATATGCCGGGTCACGAAATCGTGCGGGTTTGGAATCTCGCCGTCGAGGGCCACGAAGACCCAGGTGGCCTCGAAAATTCGCTCCATTTCGCGCTCGAAGATCTCTGCATCAAGAAACACCTTCCGATGTACGCGAAATACGCCCGCCTCGGGGCTGTCTTGGACAAGACTGTCCACATCCACTGCGGTTTCTCCTGGCATTGGCAACGTGTGCAGCGCTCAGCTCGCCGGCCAGACGCCGTCCAGGGCGCCGGCGATCAGTGTGCCGACACCACTGTCGGTGAACACTTCCAGCAGCACGGCGTGTTCCACCCGGCCGTCGACGATGTGAGCACTACCGACGCCACCGGCCACCGCATCCAAGGCACAGCGCACCTTGGGCAGCATGCCACCGTGGACGGTGCCGTCGGCGATGAGCGCCTGCACCGTGTCGGCATCCATGCGCGGGATCAGCTTGCCACCACCGTCCAGCACGCCGGTGGTGTTGGTCAGCAACATCAGTTTTTCGGCCTTCATCGCCACCGCCAGCTTACCGGCCACAGTATCGGCATTGATGTTGTAGGTCGCACCGTCAGCGCCGACGCCGATGGGCGCCAGCACCGGGATGAAATCACGCCCGCTCAGCAGGTCGATCAGCGCCGTATCGATGGCCTCCACCTCGCCGACGTGACCAAGATCGATAATCTCCTCGGGAAGTGATTCGGCGTCGCCGGTGCTCCGTGGGGTCAGTTTGCGGGCGCGGATGGCGGCCGCGTCCTTGCCGGTGATACCGACCGCCTGGCCACCGTGGCTGTTGATCAGATTGACAATTTCCTTGTTCACCAGGCCACCGAGCACCATTTCCACCACGTCCATGGTGGCGGCGTCGGTGACCCGCTGGCCGTCGACGAAACGACTCTCGATGCCAAGGCGAGCAAGCAGCTGACCGATCTGCGGGCCACCGCCGTGCACCACCACCGGGTTCATGCCGACCAGCTTCATGAGGACGATGTCGCGCGCGAAGCTGTGCTTGAGCTGCGCATCCACCATGGCATTGCCGCCGAATTTGACGACGATGGTCTTGCCACGGAAACGGCGGATGTAGGGCAGCGCCTCGACCAGCACCACGGCAACGCGATCGGCGGCATCTATCGACAAGGGCATCACGCGTCTCCGGACAATCGAGTTACAAACGAATTCTAGGTCGGGCTGGCTTGGCTTATGATGCCAAGCAATCTTCCCGGACCCCAGCCATGCCCCTCGACGCCCTGCGCCACACTCCCTTGCACGCCCTGCACCTGGCCGCTGGCGCCCGCATGGCGCCATTCGCCGGCTGGGACATGCCGCTGCATTATGGCTCGCAGCTGGACGAACACCACGTGGTGCGCACCGCCGCCGGGGTGTTCGACGTGTCGCATATGGCGCAGGCGGACATCAGCGGACCGCAGGCCGACGGCTACCTGCGTCGTGTGCTGTGCGGCGACGTGGCGCGCATCGGCACTGGCAAGGCCCTGTATACCTGCCTGCTGAACGAACAGGCCGGCATCATCGACGACCTGCTGGTCTACCGTCTCGGTACCGACCGCTTTCGCGTGGTGCTGAACGCAGCCCGGCGTGACGCCGATCTTGCCTGGCTGCGCGGCCAGCTGGCCGGTTTTGACGTTGACCTCACGCCGCGCGACGATCTGGCCATGCTGGCGGTGCAAGGACCACAGGCTCGTACGCTGGCGTCCCGATCGTTGCCGGATGCCTTGCGTGTCGCGGCCGCTGGCCTGGCCCGCTTTGCCGCGGCAGAACACGGCGACTGGCTGGTCGGGCGCACCGGCTACACAGGCGAGGACGGTTTTGAAATCATGCTGCCGGCCGACTCGGCGCCGCAGGTGTGGCAGACGCTGCTGGAGGCGGGCATCCGCCCGAGCGGCCTCGGGTCGCGGGACACCTTGCGGCTGGAAGCGGGCTTGTCGCTATATGGCCACGATATGGACGAGACCATCACGCCCCTCGAATGCGGTCTGGCCTGGACCGTGCACTGGGAGCCGCCGCATCGCGACTTCATTGGTCAGGCGGCCCTGGCTGCCCGGCGCACGGCCGGACCGGCTCAGCAACGTGCCGGGGTGGTGCTGGCCTGCCGCGGCGTGCTGCGCGACGACGCGCCCGTATTCCAGGAGGGCCGACAGATCGGCCACCTCACGTCCGGTGGCTTCGGGCCCACCGTCGGCCGTGGCATCGGCCTGGCGCGTGTGGAAACGGGGGCCGAAGGCGTCTGTACCATACGCATCCGCGATCGGGATCTGCCGGGCCAGCTGGTCACGCCACCGTTCGTGCGCGAAGGCGCGCTGCGCCTTGAGCTGCCGCCGTTAATACAAGCGTGACAGACCGCTGGTCGCCGCTTGACGATCCCGCCGGCCTGTGCCGGCTTCATTCCTGACCGGAGACCCATCTTGAGCCAGGTGCCAGACACACTTCGCTACACCCGAACCCACGAATGGCTGCGCCAGGAGGCTGACGGCAGCATCACGGTGGGAATTACCGACCACGCCCAAGCCCAGTTGGGCGATCTTGTCTACGTGGAGCTCCCTGCGGCAGGCCAACAGCTTCCGGCCGGCGCCGCCTGCGCGGTGGTGGAGTCAGTCAAGGCGGCCGCCGACGTGTACGCGCCACTGGCAGGTGAGGTAGCCGCGATCAACGAGACACTCAGCGCTACGCCGGAACAGATCAACCAGGACCCGTATGGTGGCGGCTGGCTGCTGCGTCTGAGGGCCGCCGCCATGCCGTCGGACACGCTTGATGCGGTCGCCTACCGCGCGTTGATCGAGGCCAGCTGATGCCGTTCATCCCGCACACGGCGCAGGAAGTCACCGACATGCTGCGCGCCATCGGCGTGCCCGATATCGAGACGCTGTTTGACGAGATTCCACCGGCGCTGCGCCTGACCGACCTGCCCGGCATACCCGAAGGCCTGGCCGAGTGGGAAGTGGGCGCACTGCTGGCCGAGCGCACGGCGGGCGACAGCAACCCAAGCTGCTTCCTGGGTGCCGGCGCCTACCAGCACCATATTCCCGCCGCCGTGTGGCAACTGGTGAGTCGCGGCGAGTTCTACTCGGCCTATACGCCGTACCAGGCGGAGGCGAGCCAGGGCACGCTGCAGGTGCTGTACGAGTTCCAGAGCATGATCGCCG
>CAZZHF010000112.1:0-8513 GCA_964653545.1 uncultured Gammaproteobacteria bacterium
GCTTGCGCGGTCCCTTGCGGGTGCGCGCGTTGGTGCGGGTGCGCTGACCGCGCACCGGCAAGCCGCGGCGATGCCGCAGCCCCCGATAAGTGCCAAGGTCCATCAGGCGCTTGATGTTCATCTGCAGCTCGCGCCGCAGGTCTCCCTCGACCGTGAGCTTGCCGATCTCGCGACGCAGTGCCTCGATCTGAGTCTCATCCAGATCACGGATGCGCCGCGCGGGCTCGATTTCAGCCGCCACGCAGATCTCCAGCGCCCGGGTCGACCCGATGCCGTAGATCGAACGCAACGCGATCCGCGTGTGCTTATTGTCCGGAATATTTATGCCAGCGATACGAGCCATTCACCAAACTCCAAAATCCGTCTGCGGGTACATCAGCACCCTCAGCCCTGCCGTTGCTTATGCCGGGCCTCGACGCAAATCACTCGAACCACGCCCTTGCGCCGAATGATCTTGCAATTGCGGCACAGCCTCTTAACCGATGCGCGTACTTTCACTTTCGTGACTCCAAACTAGCGGGCACCGAACAAACCGCCGGTGCCTCCACCTTTGAGATTGGCCTTCTTCAGCAGGCCCTCATACTGGTGACTCATGACGTGGGTTTGCACCTGCGCCATGAAGTCCATGATCGTTATCACCACGATCAGCAACGAAGTGCCGCCAAAGTAAAACGGCACGTGCCAGTACACAATCAAAAACTCAGGGTGCAGACACACCAGCGCGATAGAGGCGGCGCCTGCCACTGTCAAGCGAGAGACCACGTTGTCTATGTAACGCGCGGTCTGTTCCCCTGGCCGAATGCCCGGCAAGAACGCCCCTGAGCGCTTCAGGTTGTCCGCCGTATCCTTGGGGTTGAACACCACAGCGGTGTAAAAAAAACAGAAAAACACGATGCTGGCCGCATAAGCCACCACATACAAAGGCTGACCCGGCGACAAGGCCGTGGTGATATGGCGCAACCATGACCAGGCTCCGCCGCTACTGCCGGCCCAGCTGGCCAGGGTCGACGGAAACAGCAAGATGCTGGAAGCGAAAATCGCCGGAATCACGCCCGCCATATTGATCTTCAGCGGCAAATGGCTGGTCTGCGCGCCATACGTGCGCCCGCCCTGTTGGCGCTGTGCGTAATTCACGGTAATACGCCGTTGTCCGCGCTCGACGAACACCACGAACGCCGTCACCGCCACAACCACCACGAGCAACAACAGCACCACCGCGCCGCCCAGCTCGCCGGTACTCACCAGTTCCAGGGTGCCGGCAAAGGCACTGGGCAATCCAGCAACGATACCAGCAAAAATAATCAGCGAAATGCCGTTACCGATGCCGCGCTCGGTCACCTGCTCACCCAGCCACAACAGAAACATGCTGCCGGCAACCAGAGTGCTGATGGTAATCAGACGAAACGCCATGCCGGGATCAATCACCACCGACATACCGTTCGCGCTCTGGCTCTCCAGCGCGATTGCAATACCGAGCCCCTGGAAGGTCGCCAATACAACCGTGCCATAACGCGTGTACTGCGTCAGTTTACGCCGACCCGCAGCGCCTTCCTTTTTTAACTCTTCCAGTTTCGGCATCACGCTGCTGAGCAGCTGCACGATGATCGACGCCGAGATATAGGGCATCACCCCGAGGGCAAAGATCGAAAACCGCTCCAGGGCGCCGCCCGAGAACATGTTGAACATGTCGAACACAGTGCCGCGCTGGGCGTCGAACATGGCCGCCAAGGCTTGCGGGTTGATGCCTGGCACAGGCACGTGCGCACCCAGCCTGAACACCACCAGGGCACCCAGGACAAAGAACAGCCGCCGCCGCAACTCGGCGAACTTGCCGAGCCCGCCTAGCGTAGCCGGGTTAACGCCGCGCGTGGCCATCAGGCTTCTTCAATGCTCCCGCCGGCCTGCTCAATGCACAACCGCGCGCCGGCGGTAACCGATACGCCTTTCAGCCGCACAGCCCCTTCTACGTCACCAGACAGGATGACCTTGGCCCGCTTGGTGCGCGCCGGAACAATGCCGGCGAGCTTCAGCGCGTCAAGATCTATGACCTCGGCCTGCACCAGCCGCAGCTCGGACAGCCGGACTTCGGCGCTGTCACGGGCCTTGGCGGAGTTGAACCCGCGTTTGGGCAAGCGCCGCTGCAATGGCATCTGGCCGCCTTCAAAGCCCAGGCGGTGATACCCGCCCGAGCGCGCGTGCTGGCCCTTGTGGCCACGGCCAGCCGTCTTGCCGAGGCCAGAACCAATGCCACGACCCACCCGTCGACGTACGGTGCGGGAGCCGTCGGCCGGACTCAAAGTGTCGAGACGCATCAGACTTCCTCTACCTTGAGCAAATACGCGACCTTGTTGATCATGCCGCGCACCGCGGGCGTGTCTTCAAGCTCTGCCTGGCTGCCGATGCGACGCAGGCCGAGCCCGGCGACGCAGGCCTCCTGCACCCGGCCGCGACCGGAGCGGCTGCGCAACAAGGTCACCCTAACTTTCTTGCCGTCTGGAGTGCTCATGCCAGCAGCTCTTCCACGCTCAGGCCACGGCGCATGGCAATGGCGTCCGGCGATTCCATGCCGGTCAGCCCCATCACGGTCGCCATCACGACGTTGACCGGATTGGTGGTGCCGATACATTTGGCCAGCACATCGCGCACACCGAGGGCCTCGAAAACCGCGCGCATGGCGCCACCGGCGATGATGCCCGTGCCTTCCGACGCAGGCTGCATGTAAACCCTGGCCGCACCGTGAGTGGCCATGATTGCGTAGTACAGCGTCCCGCCATTCAACGGCACCCGGACCATATTGCGCCGGGCCGCTTCCATGCCTTTCTGGATGGCGACCGGCACCTCACGTGCCTTACCCTGTCCGAAGCCCACCCGACCGTCGCCATCGCCGACCACGGTCAACGCAGCGAAGCCGAACTGGCGCCCGCCCTTGACCACTTTGGCCACGCGACGGACGTTAATGAGCTTCTGGATATCATTTGTTTCGTATGTTTCTGGACGGGCCATGGTTAGCTCCTAGAACTCGAGGCCGGCTTCGCGGGCGGCGTCCGCTAGGGCTTTAACCCGACCGTGATACATAAACCCGCTGCGATCAAAGGCGACTTTCACCACCCCGGCCAACCGTGCCCGCTCGGCGATCACACGCCCGATCAGGCGTGCCGCTTCAACATTGCCGGCATAGCCAGCAAGCTGCCCACGCAAATCCTTCTCCAGCGTGCTGGCCGCGGCCAGTACCTTGCCCCCGCTGGCATCAATCACCTGCGCATACGTGTGTTGCGGCGTGCGGTGTACGCACAGGCGCGTCGCACCCAACTTTCGAATTTGTGCCCGCGTCGCGCGACCGCGCCGCTGACGTTTCAGTTTCTTTTCCATACCCGCCACCTGCAGCTACCGATTACTTCTTCTTCTTGGTCTCTTTACGGACCACGACTTCATCGGAATAACGAATTCCCTTGCCCTTGTACGGTTCCGGCGGACGCACCGAGCGGATATTGGCCGCCAACTGACCGACCCGCTGCCGATCGGACCCGCGAACCACAATCTGGGTCTGCGTCGGCGTTTCCACCTGTAGACCTTCGGGTACCGCCATTTCCACCGGGTGCGAATAACCGACCGCGATGCTCAGCATGGGCCCCTTCATCTGCGCCCGGTAACCGACACCGACCAAATCCAGCGTGCGCGCAAAACCCTCGCTGCAGCCCTTGACCATGTTGCTGATCAAAGCGCGCGCGGTGCCGGCCTGTGCCCATGCACCGGGCGACTCCTCGCGGGCCGCGACATTCACCACGCCATCGGTGGTGCTCACTTCAACGTCGTGATGCAAGGCCTGGGTCAGGATTCCCTTGGGTCCCTTGACTTGCACGCTGGCATCCGACACCGCCACTTCCACGCCTTTAGGCAACGGAATGGGGCTTTTTGCAACTCTAGACATGATCGTTATCCGTCAGGCAACCAGGCACAACACTTCACCGCCCACGCCAGCGCGGCGCGCTGCCCGGTCGGACATCACACCCTGGGCCGTTGACACGATAGCCACGCCGTAACCGCCCAGGACGCGGGGCAACTCATCCTTGCCGCGATACATGCGAAGCCCCGGGCGGCTCGCCCGGCGCAGGCTTTGAATCGCCGGTTTGCCCTCGGCGTATTTCAGGGTAATCGTCAGAATCGGCCGCCCGTCACGCTCGGTCACGGCGAAATCACTGATGTAGCCTTCCGCCTTGAACACCGCCGCCAGCGACAGCTTCAGCTTCGAGGAGGGCATTGCAACTTCGGCATGACGCCGCTGCAGCGCGTTTCGTACCCGCGTCAGCATGTCGGCGATTGGATCCATGATGGTCATACGCGTGCTTCCACCTTACCAGCTGGCCTTGACCATGCCCGGCACATCGCCGCGCATGGAGGCTTCGCGCAACTTGCTGCGCGCCAAGCCAAACTTACGATAAACACCGTGCGCCCGACCGGTCGCCTGACAGCGACTGACCAGCCGCACCGCGCTTGAATCCCGGGGCAGCTTTTGCAGCGCCATCTGCGCGGCCATGCGCTCGTCCTCGGACAGCTTGATGTTCGAGGCGGCAATCTTGAGCACCGCCCGCCGCGCTGCGTATTTACGCACCAGCAAGGCCCGCTTTTCATTGCGATTGATCACGGAAGTCTTCGCCACGCTTGCGCCCTCAGGCTCGGAACGGAAAATTGAACGCTGCCAGCAACGCCCGGCCATGCTCGTCACTCAGTGCGGTGGTGCCGATCGAAACGTCGAGCCCACGCACTTTGTCGATCTTGTCGTAGTCGATCTCGGGAAAGATGATCTGCTCGGTCAAACCGATGCTGTAGTTGCCGCGTCCATCGAAGCCACGCGGGGACAGGCCGCGAAAATCGCGAATACGCGGCGCCGCGATGCTGATAAAACGATCCAGGAACTCATACATGCGTTGGCGGCGCAGGGTCACCTTGCAACCGATGGGCATGCCCTCGCGAATCTTGAAACTCGCGACCGCCCGGCGAGCCCGGGTCGTCAACGGCTTCTGGCCGGTGATCAAGGTCATATCCGCGAGCGCCGCGTCCAGGGCCTTTTTGTCCGCTGCTGCTTCGCCGACACCCATGTTGAGGGTGATCTTGACCAAGCGCGGTACCGACATAATGTTGTCGATCCCCAGTTCTGCCTGCAATCGGGGCACAACCACTTCTTTGTAATGCTGTTCCAGCCTGTTCATGTGCCTTGACCGACCTTAGTCGATCACCTCGCCGTTGGATTTGGTAAAGCGCACCTTGCGCCCGTCTTCCAGCACCCGGAACCCGATACGGTCGGCACGTTCCGTGGCCTTGTTGTAATAGGCAACGTTGGACACCTGCAACGGCATTTCCCTCTCCAGAATGCCCCCAGGCTGGCCTTGCGTCGGGTTTGGCTTGACGTGTTTCTTGACCACGTTAATGCCTTCGACCACCAGTTTCTCGGCCCCGGCCATGCGCACCACCTGGCCACGCTTACCCTTGTCGCGACCGGTGATCACGATGACTTCGTCACCCTGTTTAATCTTGCGCATCGTCAGCCCTCACAGCACTTCTGGCGCCAATGACACCAGGCGCATGAACTGCTCGGTGCGCAGCTCGCGTGTCACCGGCCCGAAAATACGGGTACCAATCGGCGCGCCCTGGTTATTGAGCAACACCACGGCGTTGCTATCGAAGCGAATCTTCGATCCATCACTGCGGCGCACCCCACTGACCGTACGCACCACCACGGCCCGGTACACCTCACCTTTCTTCACCCGGCCACGCGGGATGGCGTCCTTGATGCTGACGCGAATGACATCGCCAACATTGGCGTAGCGGCGCTTGGAGCCCCCAAGCACCTTGATGCACATCACGCGCCGGGCGCCACTGTTATCCGCCACATCGAGGTGGCTTTGCATCTGGATCATGACAATGTCTCTTTACTGGGTGCTCAGCCGGCCACCCGCTCAATCACCTCGACCAGACGCCAGGTCTTGGTCTTGGAAATCGGGCGGCACTCCTCGATTCGCACCAGATCACCGATGCGTCCCTCGTCGGAGGCATCGTGCGCATGGAACCTGCGCGAGCGGCGAACGTACTTTTTATAGATCGGATGTTGCTCACGCGTCTCCACCAGCACGCTGATGGATTTTTGCATCTTGTCGCTTACCACCCGGCCGACCACCGTGCGACGAATATCCTGCTTTTCACTCATGCGCTTGCCCGCGAAGCCTGTTCTTTAAGAATCGTCATGACGCGCGCTACCTCGCGCCGCAAGGCGCGAAACCGCGATGCGTTGGCCAGTTGTCCAGTGGCCCGCTGAACGCGCAGGTTCAAGTGCTCACGATGCAGCTCGGTCAGCTTCTGGTTCAGTTCCACCGCGGTTTTACCGCGCATCTCTGCCACGTTCACGCTGCCAGCCCTCGTTTAACAAAGGTGGTACGTACCGACAGCTTGGCTGCCGCCAGGGCCATCGCCTCACGGGCGACCGTCTCGTCCACACCTTCCATTTCGTACAACACCTTGCCGGGCTTCACTTCGGCGACCCAATACTCGACCGCGCCCTTGCCCTTGCCCATACGCACTTCCAGGGGCTTCTTGGAAATTGGCTTGTCCGGGAAAATGCGGATCCATATCTTGCCGCCACGACGAACGTGACGGCTGATAGCACGACGCGCCGCCTCAATCTGACGGGCGGTAATACGCCCGCGCGTGATTGCCTTGAGTCCGAACTCGCCAAAGCTCACGCTATTGCCAACCAGGGCCAAACCCCGGTTGCGGCCTTTGAATTGTTTGCGGAATTTAGTCCGCTTAGGTTGCAACATCCTGCGCCCCGCTACGTCAGACGGCTGGCGCGTTGACGGTGGCGCCTTCGGCTGCCTCCGCCCCGTCGCCCTTATAAATCCACACCTTCACGCCGATGATGCCGTAGGTGGTCTTGGCTTCCGCGGTGCCGTAATCAATGTTGGCGCGAAAGGTATGCAGCGGTACCCGGCCTTCCCGGTACCACTCGCTGCGCGCGATTTCGGCGCCATTCAATCGGCCACCGACATTGATTCGGATCCCCTGGGCATGCAAACGCATGGCATTGGTTACCGCCCGGCGCATGGCGCGCCGGAACATGATCCGCCGCTCGAGCTGCTGGGCCACACTCTCGGCTACCAGATAGGCATCCAGTTCCGGACGGCGAATCTCTTCCACCGTGATGTGGACCGGAATACCCATGCGCTCACCGACCAGCTTGCGCAGCTTCTCGATGTCGTCACCTTTCTTACCGATGACAATGCCCGGACGCGCCGTGTGGATGACCACGCGGGCGTTTTGCGCCGGCCGCTCAATGTCGATACGGCTGACCGAGGCGTGCGCCAACTGTTTGCGCAGCAGCGCCCGCACCGCCAGATCCGTGTTCAGATTGGCTGCGTACGCGCGCCCCTGCGCGTACCAGCGCGAGGTGTGATCCTTGACTATCCCCAGCCGTATGCCGGTGGGGTGAACTTTCTGACCCATGTGCGCCCCTTAGCCCTTGGCCTTTTTCTGGTCGCTGACGACGACCTTGATGTGACAGGTTCGTTTGGTGATGCGGTTACCCCGCCCGCGTGCACGGGCATGGAAGCGCTTCAACGACGGCCCCTCGTCCACGCACACGGCTGCGATACGCAGCTCATCCACGTCGGCACCGTCATTGTGCTCGGCGTTCGCGATCGCTGATTCGACCACTTTTTTTACCAGATGAGCTGCTTTCTTGGTGCTGAACGTGAGCAGTTGCAGCGCCTTGTCAACCGGCAATCCGCGTACCTGATCGGCAACCAGGCGACTCTTCTGGGCCGAAATGTGGGCGTTTCGCATCAATGCAAAGGTTTCCATACCCGCCTCAGCGCGTCTTGCGGTCAGCAACATGCCCGCGGTAAGTCCGCGTTGGCACGAACTCGCCGAGCTTATGCCCGACCATGTTTTCGTTGACCAAAACCGGCACGTGCTGCCGGCCGTTGTGCACGGCAATGGTCAACCCGACCATGTCTGGCAGCACGGTAGAGCGGCGCGACCAGGTCTTGATCGGCTTGCGCGTACCGGTGGCTACTGTCTGCTCGACCTTGTGCAACAAATGCAGGTCGATGAACGGTCCTTTCTTGACGGATCTGGGCACGAGGATGGCTCCGTACTTGCCTTATTTGGCGCTGCGCCGGCGCACGATCTGACTGGTCGTGCGTTTGTTCTTGCGGGTCTTGTGACCCTTGGTCGGCACACCCCACGGGGTGACCGGATGGCGGCCACCCGAGGTGCGGCCCTCGCCGCCACCGTGTGGATGGTCGACCGGATTCATGGCCACGCCGCGCACTGTCGGGCGCACGCCCCGCCAACGCGTGGCGCCGGCCTTGCCGAGCGAGCGCAGCGAATGCTCGGCATTGCCAACTTCACCCAGCGTGGCCCGGCAATTGGCCGCCACGCGGCGAATCTCGCCTGACTTCAGACGTAGCGTGACCTGATCGCCCTCACGCGCCAGGAACTGCACCGAGGTACCGGCGCTA
>CAZZHF010000113.1:0-7733 GCA_964653545.1 uncultured Gammaproteobacteria bacterium
GGACTTCTTCGGCAAGGAGCCGCGCAAGGACGTCAATCCGGACGAGGCGGTCGCCGTCGGCGCCGGCATCCAGGCCGCCGTACTGGCTGGTGAGGTCAAGGACGTACTGCTGCTGGACGTTACTCCGCTGTCGCTGGGCATCGAGACCCTGGGCGGCGTGATGACCAAGCTGATCGAGAAAAACACCACCATTCCGACTCGCGCCGCGCAGACCTTCTCGACCGCGGATGACAACCAGACGGCGGTGACGGTCCATGTGTTGCAGGGTGAGCGCGAACTGGCCAGCGGCAACAAATCGCTAGGCAAGTTCGACCTGACCGAAATTCCGCCGGCCCCCCGCGGCATGCCGCAGGTCGAGGTCACCTTCGATATCGACGCCAACGGCATCCTGCACGTCTCTGCCAAGGACAAGGCGACTGGCAGGGAGCAGAAAATCGTCATCAAGGCCTCCAGCGGCCTGTCCGACGATGAGGTGCAGCGCATGGTCCGCGACGCCGAGGCGCATGCCGAGGAAGACCGCCAAACGGTGGCCCTGGTGCTCGCCCGAAATCAGGGCGAGAACCTGGTCTACCAGGTCAAAAAGACCTTGAGCGACCTGGGCGAAAAGCTGGACAGTGGCGAGAAGGAAGGCGCCGACGCCGCCATCGCCACTCTGGAAGAGGCGCTCAAGGGCGATGACAAGGACGCGATCGAAGCGGCCACCGCAACGCTGTCCACACTCTCCCACAGCCTCGCCGAGAAGCTTCAAAGCGACCAGGGCGAGCCGCCGGCAGACCAGAACGGCGCCGGTGGCAAGGCCGGCGACGATGTCGTGGACGCGGAATTCAAGGAAGTCCGCGACGGCAACTGAGCACCCCGCGCGCTGTTTCAGCGGCGCGCGAGGTTGACACACCCCCACGTCGGGCGCAGCCACGCTTCGCCCGACGTTTTGATGTATTCGGTGGCGACGACCCATGGCGCAAATGGATCTTTATGAAGTGCTCGGCGTGTCCCAGACGGCCGACGAGGCGGAAATAAAAAAGGCCTACCGACGCCTGGCCATGAAATACCACCCGGATCGCAACCAGGGGGATGAGGAAACCGAAGAGCGCTTCAAACAGATACAAGCGGCTTACGCTGTCTTGTCCGATCCACAGAAGCGGCAGGCCTACGACCGTTTCGGCCACGCCGGCATCGACCCGCAAAGCGCCGGAGCCGGTGGCTTTGGCGATATCTTCGGGGATGTCTTCGCCGATATATTTGGCGGTGGGCGCAGCAGTCGCGGGGGCGCCAGTCGTGGCTCCGATCTTCGCTATGAACTGGACATCAGCCTGGAGGAAGCCTTTCACGGCACCACCTCGACATTGAATATCCCGGTGCTGACAAACTGCGGCACCTGTGACGGCAAAGGCACCAAACCGGGCACCGCGCCTGTCGCTTGCAGTACCTGCGGCGGACATGGACAGGTACGTACCCAGCAGGGCTTTTTCTCGCTGCAGCAAACCTGCCCCACCTGCCGCGGTGCCGGGCAAGTGATCCGCGACCCCTGCCTTGACTGCCATGGCGCCGGACGGGTGGAAACGCCCAAGTCCCTGCAAGTGAAAATCCCTCCAGGCGTCGATAGCAACGACCGCATCCGTCTGGCCGGCGAGGGCGAGGCCGGGCGCCGTGGCGGACCACCTGGTGATCTTTACGTCGATATCCACTTGCGCCCGCATGCGCTGTTCGAGCGTGACGGCGGCAACCTGCACACCGAGGTCCCGATCAGCGTGGTCACCGCGGCACTTGGCGGCGAACTGGAAGTGCCAAGCCTGGAAGGCCGGCTCGGCTTGACTGTCCCCGCTGGCACCCAGACCGGGCGGGTGTTCCGACTGCGCGGTAAGGGCATGCCGTCGGTCCGCGGTGGCGGGGTGGGCGACCTCATGATTCGCGTGGCGGTGGAAACCCCAGTCAACCTCGATAGCGACCAGATCGAACTGTTGCGAAAACTGGGCGAAACTATGGGCGAGAATCACCAGCCGCGCGGACAATCCTGGTTGGGACGCGTGAAAAGCTTTTTCGAGTAAGACGCCAATGAACGGCAACGCCACGCCGAAGACGCGAATCGCCATCGCAGGCGCGGCGGGCCGCATGGGCCGGACCTTGATCGCCGCCTGCGCCGAACACCCGGACCTGGACCTTAGCCTCGCCCTTGAACATGCTGGCAACAGCGCACTCGGCAGCGACGTCGGGCTGCTGGCCGGGCTTGCCGCCAGTGGCCTGCAACTCAGTTCGGATGCGGCGCTGGCCACCACAAGCTTTGATGTACTGGTGGATTTCACCAGTCCGGCCGCCACCCTGAGCCACGCCGCTGCCTGCGCCGACCAGGGCCGCGCCATGGTGGTCGGTACCACTGGCCTGGACGCCAACCAGAAGGCACAACTGGCCGAACTGGCGACACGCATTCCGGTGATGTTCGCGCCCAATATGAGCGTCGGCGTTAACCTGTGCTTTGCCCTGCTGGCGACCGCCGCGCGCGTGCTGGGCGATGACTTCGACATTGAGATCATCGAGGCCCACCACCGGCACAAGGTGGACGCGCCGTCCGGCACCGCATTGCGCATGGGCGAGGTGGTGGCCGAGGCGCTCGGACGGGACTTGCGCCAATCCGCCGTGTACGGGCGCGAAGGCCAGACCGGCGCCCGATCGCGCGACGCCATCGGCTTCGCCACCGTGCGCGGGGGCGACATTGTTGGCGATCACACGGTGCTGTTCGCCGGTGACGGCGAGCGGATCGAAATCACCCACAAGGCGAGCAGCCGTCTCACGTTTGCCCGCGGCGCCCTGCGCGCCGCAGGCTGGCTCAAGGGTCGCCCGGCGGGGCTCTACGACATGCAGGACGTGCTCGGCTTACGCTGAAACAAGGCCAGCCCGGCGTGTTCGCTTGCGGCTTGACTAGGAAGCTCTGAATCATGCGTTCTGGATTTCTCCGCGCCTGAGCGCATCCTTGCGCAGCGGAAAACACTGAATACTTCAGCGTTTCCCTAACACGGACTCTTGTACCAATGGCCGCCGACGTAAATCCAGTGCCAGCATGAGCCCTCGACCTTCAGCACCAGAACCTGACTTACGCTGCGGATGGCCGTGATGCCTTCCGAGGGCGGCATATCGCTCGGCTGTAGGGGCTTGCCGGTTGCATCCCGTGGTTCGAGTTCACCGGTAGGTCCCGGCACGAGTACGAACGGCAAACCGGCGAAGGGATTGACCTGCCCTGGCGAGTCGGACGGCGGGTCCTTCTTGCCGCAAGCAGTCAGGATCAGACTGCTCACCAACACAACAACCGGGACAACGGCGCGGTACTTGTTCACCATCGGATCCTCCGCAAGGTCAGTCCAAATAGAAACTCAGGCTCCCATACAACAAGCGCCGCGGGTAGATCTGCGGGTGCTCCGGATCCGCGTCCTGAAAGCGCACCGCCTGGTCGAACAGGTTCAGCACACCGATGCTGAGCAAGCCAGTCCTGCGCGGCAGTCGCCAGGCCAGCCTGGCATTGCTAACCCAGAAGTCGTCCCGGGCATGGCGCGGCTGTCCTGAGGTGCTGAGCAGGAAATCACCGCTCTGCCGGTAGGCCGTGCTGGACAGGTCGGCCAGCCAGCCCGCGGGGTGGCTGTAACGTATACCCAGGGGCAGGCTCTGGGTCCGCAGCCTGAATATCTCCCAAGCGCCGGATTCGACGAGAGCCGGCGCCTCCTCGGCATGAACCGCCCCCTGGTAGCGATACTCCGCCCGCAGTGCCCAACGCGGCGCCGGTGTCCAGTAAACATAGGCGCGGTGCAGCTGCTCACGGGCATCGGCGAAGGCGACAACCGCTGAGTCAAAATCAGGCGGAACCCGCACAAAATAGGGTTTTTTCAATTTGCGCCAGGTGGCTTCGACACCGACGTCGAGGCCGGTCCGCAGCCACCGGTCCAGACCCAGGCCGTAGCGCTCGCTGCGAGTGCCAAAGTCATCGTCGAAATACTGCACGAAGCCGGCCACCTGCACCGGCTCGATGGTGCCCTTGCCGACCAGCTCGCGCTTGACCGCCCGCAGTGCCACGGCACGCAAAGTGGTGCTGTCGTCGAGCATCCATGTCAGGCCAAGCTTCGGACTCCAGTGGGTTTCCCTGATCTCGGTGGTTTCAACCTCGTCGATCGCCACCCCGACGGTCCAGCGCGTTCTGGCCGGGCCGTCCACATGCCCATACATGTAGCCATTTCTCTGCTCTGTGCGGGATTCGTCAGCGAATGAGAAGAAGCCGTTACCGAAGCCGAAGCTCAGGTTTTCGCGGTAGAACCCACCACCAAGCTGCAAGGTGCCTAGGCGTGTGGTCAATACTTGCTGTGCTTCTGCCAGCCACGGCCGGGCCTGCTCGCGACTCTGCAACACCAACGGCGGCAACTCGAACTCCGGCGGCAGTTCGAGCTCGTAATCCTGCCCACGACGAGCGTTCTGGCGCTGCACCGATAGCAAGGTGTCGTTGCCTGGCAACCAGGTATGCCGCAGACCCAGCCGATAGGTATCCACGTCATCGAAACGGCGCAGTGTCGGCGAAACGACATCCGGGAACGGATACAGAGCGATGTCGCCACGCTCGCGTTCGCTGCGCCGCACCTCCGCCTGCACGCTGGTGTCCGGCGTCACACGCCAATGGGCAAACAGGTTGTACAGATCAATCGCCTGATCGGCGTTGTCCCGAAAACCGTCGGTTTCATAATGGAACTGCGCCGCTGCAACCGACAGTGGCCCGGCCAGCACGGTGGCCATCAGGTCATCGCTGAACAGGCCATCGCCTCCACCAACCGCACTGGCTAACGCCGTAACCCCGTCGCGCACGAACAACGGCGTGTACTCGTTGAGCCCGCTTTGCAGGGACACCGCGCCCTGGCGGATCGCCAAGTCCTCCGCGCGCGCCCGTGGCTGCAGGGGCAGGACCGTTTGCGGTTGCCACAGCTGCGCCTGCAACAGCTCGGACAGGCGGCCGGTTTCGTGCAGCGGCATACCCAGATAGCTGTCCGCCAGCAGGCGATGGGCGGAAAAATCGGTGGGATCAGCCGCCAGCGATTCCGCGCCCCGACGCTGCGCCAGCTGGCTGAAGCCGAGCGCCTCGTATGCACGTCCGGCGCCGGCCTGGCGCGCCGCAAGATCCTCGTCCAGTTGCAGTTTCGAGCGGTAGACAGCGCGGTTTTGATTGCGCTTGATGGATTCTTCGAGGGCCGCCAGCGCCTCGACCGGTCGGTTGTCGGCCAGCAACGCCAGCGCCTGGTAGAACCAGGGCGTCGGGTCGGCTGGATCGAGCGCCTTGGCGCGGCCCAATTCTGCCAGCGTCGGTTGCCCTCGGCGTTCCGACAAGTAGGCCTTGGCAAGGTAGCTGCGCAGCAGCGACTGGCCAGGGTCGAGACTGACGCCGATTTCCATCTGCCGCCGGCCGGCGGCCAGCCGGTTGTGTCGGATCAGCGCCAGGCCAAGGCCCAGCCGCGCCAGCGGATCAAGCGGATCGGCCAAGGCAGCCCGCTCGAACGCAGCTTGCGCCGCCTGTGCATCATCGGCCAGTAAATGCGCGAAGCCGAGCGTGCGCAGGGCCAGCGCCGCCCGCGGTCCGTCGACGACAGCCTGTGCCAGGCGGCGGGCCGCGCGATGGTTGCCGCTGGCCAGTTCAAGCTCGGCCAGGCGCAGCGTCGGCAAGCCATCGGCCGCTGCCAAACCAACCGCCCGGGCGGCGGCGGCCCGGGCACCGCGCAGATCGAAAACTGCCTGCCGCGCATGGGAACGCGCCAGCCATGCGTTCGGCAGGGCCGGCGCCAGGGCCACGGCGTCCCTGCTCAAGGCATCGGCGAGAGTCATATCACCCTGGGCGATCGCGACCACCGCCTGCAGGGCCAGGGCCTCGGCACGCTGCGCCGGGTCATCGCTGCGCACGGCCGCCGCAGCCAGTTGCGCGGCCGCCGGGATATCACCTGCCGCCAGCCGCTGCCGGGCCTCGCCCAGCGCACCGGTTGCCAACGGTGGGTAATAGAGCGCCCAGTCCAGACCCTCGCGGCTGCGCACGGCCACCTCTAGTTCGCGCGTTCCCGCAGAGCCCACGCGCAGGCGTTGGCCCGGCGCGACCGATTGGCCATCGGCCATGACCCGACCGTCAAACACGATCAGCTCGTCTCCCCGCGGCGCGGCCGAAAGCAGAAATTCGGTGCCGTCGATGGCGGCGTTCAGATACGGCGTTGAGACATCGAAGCGCTGGCGAGTACGACTCAGGAAATGGCCCCGGCCGCGTTCGACATGCGCCGTCAGGGCCGGTGCGCTGGGATCCTGGCGAATGGACGCGGCGCTGAGTCCGGACAGGCGCAACACCGTATCGTTTGCGAGTTCCAGCACGGCGCTGCCGCCCTCGCCCACGCGCACCGAGACATCACCGCAGAAGGCCTCCCCCGACTGGCCAACACGCCAACTGGCAGCGGCAGGCAACTGCACCTCGACCAGGCCCCGGATGCTCGCCAGTCGCACCACCCACTGCTCGCACGCCTGCGCCGGCATGGGCGCCAGGATAATCAGGGCCAAACACAGCCGCACCGACGCACTCAACCACTCCCTGTCCACGACGCGCAACTCCTGGATCTTTATTGTTGTACCTCCCGAAACTGACGGGAGGTCTGCGGCTTTTTCAAGCCTCTGGCGACCGCTGCGACACGGTTGTGCTATTTCGGGACGACGATCACCCCATCCGACGGCAGCTTATCATTCTGTCCTTGCAGACTCGCCAGGTAGAAAGCCGCCACGGTGTCGCCAGGATTTGTGACCAGCACCTCGCCAAATGCATCCCGAGCCGCGCTGACGTCGCCTGCCGCGAACGCCTCCAAAGCCCACTCGAACAACGGTCGCGCGGCCAACGGCGCGGCAAGCAACTCATACAAGACCACGGGGTCCGTTTTCCCCGCCAGACGGAACCGCCCAACTCGCCTGCAATCGACTCCCGTCAGACTCCCGATCACCTCATGGCTGGCCAATACCTGGGTGCCAAGACGCTTGTTCAGAGCCTCGATACGGCTGGCCGTATTGACGACGTCACCCACCGCCCGGTACTCGTAATGATCCAGGGCGCCGACCGGCCCCAGCACCAGTTCACCGACATGCAACCCGACGCGGGTCGGCAGGCCTCCGGCAAACCCGGCCAGCGCCTGCTGGATACCGAGCGCGGCACGGCAGGCGCGTAACGGCTGCGCGATTCCGCCGTGCCGGACCGGCCATAGCGCCAGCGCCGAATCGCCAACGATGTCCGTGACGATCCCACCCTGGGCGCGGATGGGCGCCAGCAGGGCGGCATAGTATTGATTGGTCAGCTCGCTCAGGGCGGCGGCCGGCAGGTGCTCGGACACGGTCGTGTAGCCGGCGGCATCGCTGACCAGACACACCGCGCGCACCGGTACTGGCCGGCTTTGCGAGGGTGCGCTGCCGGTTTCACGGGCCACGCGCTCCACCACGTGGGCCGGCAAGTAGTGGCGAAACGCCGCTGCCACCTGTTGACGCTCGCGGCCACTGTCGCGCGCGCGCAGGATGAGCGTTCCGAGCAGCGCAACCATCACCTCGGCCCACCACGGAGCCAGCGGCAACCAGACCTGGAGTCGCCCGAACGCCGTCAGCACAGCCAGGTACGCGGCGCCGCCCAGCGTTACCGCCAGGACACTCGCGCCAAGCGGCCGCAGCGGCAGGCTTGACGCCGCCAGCACAAGCGCACCGGCGAG
>CAZZHF010000113.1:7743-8487 GCA_964653545.1 uncultured Gammaproteobacteria bacterium
TCAAAGATTCGCCTCGCAGCAGATTCAGATAGGCGGTGGTCGCAATCTCAACCCCCGACAGGTCAAGGCCATCGGGGCGACTGACGGCGGTAAGAAAACTATCCAGCTGGTTGGGGAAATACGGCTCGACATGGCCGATGAACACGGCGCGACCGGCCACATCCGGCACCTGACCGAGCACCACGTCCGCTGCCGGGATGATATTCAGGCTACGCGGCGGCCCATAGAAATTGAGCATGCGCTCGTGGGCGCCGACAGTCAGATCGCAGGCCGCCCTCTGAGCGAGCGTCATCCCGAGCGTGGCTGGGCACGCGGGCGAGCCGGCCTGAACCTGTACCGCGGCAGCCGGTAACGTAGCCAAGGTCGGCATGGCCGGGTGGTAGGTCCAGACGGTGTCGACCCGCGTCGGCGACTTGGGCAGTGCGAAGGTCGCCACGGCCGCCGCGGCATCGGCCAAGGGCTTGTACGGTCGACGCAGCCGATCCACCCGCAACTGCCCTTGCGCCTGGGTGCCGGGCACGTTTTGCACCTGCCGTTCCAGGTTGCCAAACAGCACCACGTTACCGGCGTCGGAGATGGCACCGGCGAGCGCCGCATCGCCGTCACCCGAGCGCGCCCGAGCAAAATACACGTCGACCGCGATCACCGCAGCCCGACCCTGGGCCGCGCGCCCGATCAGATCGGCATGGATGCGCCGCGGCCAGTCTGCAAGCCGTGATGGCAAACCCAGCCGCCGCGCGGACG
>CAZZHF010000114.1:0-8383 GCA_964653545.1 uncultured Gammaproteobacteria bacterium
ATTTCGTATGGGCCTGCCGGTCGGACCAAAGAACATCTTCCCGTCGAACATCCAGGGCCTGCCCACCTGGTTCGAGATCCGCGTCAGCGAAGCCGGCTATACCGGTCGCCGCGGCACCGTGGACCTGATGGTGGCCATGAATGGCCAGACCTTCGCCGAGGACGTGCGCAGCGTGGAACCGGGCGGCTACTTGTTGTACGACTCATCCAAGCCCCTGGCTCCCGAGTTGCGCCGCAGTGACATCAACTTCCTGGACGTGCCGCTGACCGAACTGGTGACGCGCGAGTTCGCCAACCCGCGCCAGCGCCTGCTGTTCAAGAATATCGTTTACGTTGGTGTGCTGTCGGCGTTGCTCAACATCGAGCCGGAAGTGGTCGAACAGATGATCGGCGAGCAGTTCCAGGGTAAGGAAAAACTGATCCCGCCCAACATCAAGGCGTTTCAGTTGGGCCATGCAGCGGCCACGGAGCGCTTTACCTGTCCGCTGCCCATGCATGCGCAGCGGCGCGACGCAATCGGCGATCGCATCCTCATGGATGGCAACTCGGCGGCGGGCCTGGGCTGCGTGTATGCCGGTGCGACGGTTGCCGCCTGGTATCCGATCACACCCTCCACCTCGTTGGTGGATGCGTTCGGCGCCTACTGCGAGGAGTTTCGCGTCAACCCGGATGGCAGCAAGCGTTACGCCATCCTGCAGGCGGAAGACGAGCTCGCCGCCATCGGCATGGTGGTCGGCGCGGCCTGGAACGGCGCGCGGTCGTTTACCGCCACCAGCGGCCCCGGCGTGTCCCTGATGACCGAATTCCTGGGGCTGGCCTACTACGCGGAAATCCCGGTGGTGTTGTTCGACATTCAGCGCTGCGGGCCGTCCACCGGAATGCCGACCCGCACCCAGCAGCCTGATTTGCTGTCGTCGGCCTATGCCTCGCATGGTGACACCAAGCACGTGCTGCTGTTCCCGGCTTCGCCCAAGGAATGCTTCGAGTTGTCGGTGCAGGCGTTTGATCTTGCAGAACGCCTGCAAGCGCCGGTGCTGGTGATGAGCGATCTGGATCTGGGCATGAACGACTGGCTGTCCGAGCCACTGACCTGGGACGACGGCCATGTCCCGGATCGCGGCAAGGTGCTGACCGCCCAGCAGCTCGATGATGGCGTCCAGTTCTACCGCTATCTCGACGTCGACGGCGATGCCATCCCCTACCGCACCTTGCCCGGCACCCACCCGGACAAAGGGGCCTTCTTCACCCGCGGTTCCGGACACGACCGCCTGGGTGCCTACACCGAGGACGGCGCCAAATACCAGGACAATGTGGATCGCCTGCGCCGCAAGTTCGACACCGCGGCAACCCTGGTGCCAGACGCCATCGTCGAGCGCCAACCCGGCTCCAGCAGCGGCGTGCTGTATTTCGGCACCAGCGCCGAAGTCATGCCCGAGGCCCTGGACGCGCTGTCGGCGCAGGACATGGAACTGGACGCGCTGCGGCTGCGTGCCTTCCCGTTCACGCAACAGGTGTATGACTTCATCGCCGCCCACGACACCGTGTTCGTGGTCGAGCAAAATCGCGATGGCCAACTGCGCGCCCTGTTGCTGATCGAGGGCAACCTCAATCCCGCCAAGCTGGTACCGGTGCTCAACTACGACGGCATGCCGGTCACCGCCGATTTTCTTGTTCGCAGCATCGGCGCACACCTCGAACCGGTGCGCGCACTCGCCATGGGAGCCTCCGCGTGAGCTACCTGCCGAAACCCAAGATCCACCACCCACAGCTGCCCAAGAACGCGCTGGGCCTGACCCGCCGCGATTACGAGGGCTCGTTGTCCACGCTGTGCGCCGGCTGCGGCCACGACTCGGTCAGCGCGGCGCTGATCCAGGCCTGCTTCGAACTCGACCTACCGCCGCACCGGGTCGGCAAGCTGTCGGGCATCGGATGCTCGTCCAAGACACCCACTTACTTCCTGGGACCGGCACACGGCTTCAACTCCGTGCACGGCCGCATGCCGTCCATCGCATCCGGCGCCAGCGCCGCCAACCGCGAACTGGTCTACATCGGCGTATCCGGGGACGGCGACACCGCCTCCATCGGCATCGGGCAGTTCATCCACGCCATCCGGCGCGGCGTGAACATGCTCTATATGGTCGAGAACAACGGCACCTACGGCCTGACCAAGGGGCAGTTCTCGGCCACCACGGATCCTGGCTCCAAGAACAAGGCCGGCAAGGCCAACGCGTATCCTTCCATCGACCTGGTGCAACTGGCGCTGCAGATGGGCGCCGGTTTTGTCGCGCGCAGCTTCTCCGGCGACAAGGAGCAGCTGGTGCCGCTACTGAAGGCGGCCATTGCTTACCCGGGCTTTGCCTTCATCGATGTCATCTCGCCCTGCGTCACCTTCAACAACCACGAAGCCTCGACCAAGAGCTATAGCCACATCCGCCGTCATGACCGGCCACTGGTGGCCGCCGACTTCGTGCCGCTTGCGCGGGAGATCACCACGGCCTATGCACCCGGCGAACGCGTGGCCGTGACCCTGCACGATGGCTCGACCCTGCACCTGAGAAAGCTGGCGCCGGATTACGACCCGTACGACCGGGCGGGTGCCATGAACTACCTGCAACGCCAGCAGGCCGACGGCGCCGTACCCACCGGGTTGCTGTACCTGGATGCCGAGCCGATGGAGATGCACGACATGCTAGGCACGGATACCACGGCGCTCAACCGGCTGCCCATGCAAAACCTTTGCCCTGGCGCGGCGGCGCTGGACGCCATCAACGCGGCTCTTCGGTAATGCGCCGAACAGCCGGGCGGTGGCTCGCGGCCGGCCTGTTGGTGCTGGGCACCGTCGCGCGCGCCGACGCTGAGGACTGGAACGGCTTCGATATTTCGAATCTGGCTTTGCCCCCGGCCGGCCTTGTGCACGGGGGGCAGCCGCGCAATGGCATTCCTGCCCTGACCGCACCGAAGTTCAAGCCGGTGAGCGAAGTCAGCATGGGTTTCGAGGAACGGGTGGTCGGAGTGGTCATCAATGGCGTAGCACGGGCCTATCCGCGCGCTGTGTTGGTCTGGCACGAGGTGGTCAACGATCGTATCGGCGGGCAGCCATTCGTCATCGTCTACAGCCCTCTCAGCGGTGCGGTGGCAAGTTACCGCGCCAGCCTTGACGGACAGGCGGTGGAGTTTGGCGTATCCGGGCTTCTGTATAACAGTGGCACGCTGGCGTTCGATCAGGGCAGCGAATCGCTGTGGCTGCCGGTCGAGGGTACGGCCATCGCCGGGCCGCGCACCGGCCAGCGGCTACAGGCCATCCCCGCCGTCGAAACCAGTTGGGCGGACTGGCAACAGCGGTACCCGCAAGGCGAGGTATTGATCGCCGACACCGGCCACGACCGACCCTACGGCCGCGATCCGTATGCCGACTATATGGCCAACAGCGAACTGCGCTTCGCGGCGGCACCGCTCAGCGATCGCTACCATCCTAAGGAGCCCGTGCTGGTCCTCATCGACGCGGATAGTTACCGCGCGTATCCATTCGTGGAACTGGCCGCGCACGACGCCCCATTCACCGACCGTGTCAACGGCATCCGATATACCATCGAATTCAGCTATGCCGACCAGAGCGTGCGGGTCACAGATGCGAAGGGCCAGCCGGTGGCCAGCCCGACCGAGTACTGGTTCGCCTGGCATGCCGGGCACCCGAAAGCCAGTGTCTATACCGCCCCTGCCAAGGACAAGCCGACCCGCTGACCTGGTCGCGGTTCATCGCCGTCAGTTCCCCAACCTGTTTCGGCGTTTCAACAAGTAGAATCCGCTCATGCGTTCAGCGAGCAAAAAAATCGGCGACGCGGTCAGGGTGGGCCTCTCGGCTGTTATCGCAGTCATGGTGCTGACAGGCTGCGCCGGAACCGGCGGCAGCTGGTCGGCCCAGCAACCCGAGCCGGCCATGGGCTCGGGTACCAGCCAGGCGGCGCGCGCCGCGGCGCGCCGGGCCGCGCTGGATCAAGGTTTCGAACTGGATCTGTGGGAACGCCTGCGCAACGGCTTTGCCATGCAGATGCCGAACGACCCGCAGATCCAGACCGAGCTGCGTTGGTACCTTGACCACCCGTTGTTCCTGGAGAATGCGTGGGGACGCGGCAGCCGCTATCTGTACTACATCCTGAACGAGGTCGAACGACGCGGCCTGCCAACCGAACTGGCCCTGCTGCCGGTCGTCGAAAGCGCGTTTCAGACCAATGCCGTGTCGCGCAGCAATGCGGTCGGGCTGTGGCAGTTCCTGGCCGAAACCGGCAAGGACTATGGCCTGCACCAGACCACCTGGGTGGACCAGCGTCGCGACGTGATTGACTCCACCCGCGCGGCGCTCGATTACCTGACCACGCTGTCCCAGCAGTTCAACGGCGACTGGGCACTGGCGCTGGCCGCTTATAACGGCGGGCCCGGATACATCTCGCGCATGTGCGAGACCAATCGCTCCAACGGCCGCGGCACGGCCTTCCTGGACCTGCCATTGCGCGGCGAGACACGCTGCTACGTGCCCAAACTGCTGGCCCTGCGCAAGCTGCTCGAGAATCCTGAAGCCTACGGCATCAGCCTGCCCGACATCCCGAACGCCCCTTACTTCACGGCGCTGGACGTGGACGGCGCCATCCGGCTGGACACCCTGGCGGTGGTCCGGGATCTCAGTCCGGAGGAAATCCACTCGCTCAACGCGGGTTTTCACCGCGGGACCACCCCGCCCGGGGGGCCGCATCGGCTGCTGATACCGGCCAACCTGGCCGATGAGGCCCGGCGACAGCTGGTCAGTCTGCCGCGTATCGCGGTTCCTGCCGAAATGAATGTCAGCGACCTGCCGCAGCGACGGGTGCAGTGGCGTCGGCACCAGGTGCGCCCAGGCGAAACCCTGACCGGCCTGGCCCAGCGCTATCGGGTCAGCATCTCGGATCTGCGCCAGGCGAACGGGCTACACACCGGCATGCTCAAACAAGGCCAGGATCTGATGATCCCGATCGCTTACGCCGCCGACACCAAACCTGGCCCCAAACGAGGCTGCGACGGCGAGCGCATCGTGCATCGCGTCGCGGCTGGCGACACGCTGTGGGGAATCTCCCGTCGCTACCAGGTGGACCCGAAACAGATCAGCGCCTGCAACCCGGGCGTTGCCGCGGGTGCGCTTGCCGTAGGGCAGCAGGTGCACGTCTTTCGTCCCGCCGAGGCAACCGCCGTGGCCGACGCCACGCGGCTGCGCACGTATACCGTGCGGGCCGGCGACAATGCCTGGCGCATCGCTCAGAACTTTGGCGTCAGTCTGGAACAGCTGCAACTGTGGAACGGCGCCCGGCTTACCCAAACACTCAAGCCGGGCGATCGTCTGACCGTACGCGACGGCGGGTGAACAACCGACGCCATCAATGAGTCGGGCATGACACGCAGCGTCTTTTTTGTGTCCGATCAGACCGGCATCACTGTACAGACGCTCGGCCATGCGCTGCTCACGCACTTTCCAACCGCGCAGATAGAACGCATAGACATTCCGTTCGTCGACAGCCCGGTCAAGGCGACGGCGGCGCTGGCGCGCATCCTCGATGCCGCCGGCGATGGTGAGCCGCCGGTAATCCTGTGCAGCATTTCCGATGACGCCGTGCGGGCGATCATCAAAAGCTCAGGGCTGCTGTGCCTGGATGTACTCGAAGCCTTTATCGCTCCACTCGAGGCCGCCTTTGGGGTAACCGCCGCGCAGCAAACGCTTCACACCCATGGCGCGCCGGAGTCTGGAGACTACGAAGAACGGATCGAAGCGATCAACTTCAGCCTCGCTCACGACGACGGTGTGGACGGCAAGCACCTGTCGGACGCCGACATTATCCTGATCGGCGTGTCGCGCTCCGGCAAGACGCCCACCAGCCTGTACCTGAGCCTGCAGTTCGGCATCCGCGCCGCGAACTTTCCATTGACCGAAGATGACCTTGAAAATCAAAGCCTTCCCAAGTCCTTGCTGCCCCATCGCAAGAAACTGTTTGGGCTTAGCATCGACCCGATGCGTATCCACCGCATCCGCGAGGAACGGCGCCCCGGCAGCCGCTACGCCTCGTTGCCGCAATGCCAGTTCGAGGCCCGCCAGGCGCTGCGACTGTACCAGCGGCTGAACATCCCGCACCTGGACTCGACCCACAAATCGATCGAGGAAATCTCCACCACGGTGATCCAGCAGTTCAGCCTGAAGCGGCGCATTTTCTAGCGTCCGAATCCGGGATCACCTAGGCGCCGACAGGCCCTTGACCAAGCTCGCCAGGCGGCGCTCGACCGCTGGCTCAGTCAACGCGGACAACGCGTCCTGCAAACCCACGGCCGCCAGATGCTGCGGCAGGTAGTACGCCTCTGGTCGCTCCCGCAGGGCCTGCATGGCATCGACCAGATCGAAATCGACCTGTCGCCACAGTGCCTGCGCCAAACGGTTCGAGAAATAGCCGACGACGAGCCCCGGCGCCGTCTCCGGATCCAGCGTGTCTGGCCCGCTCACCAGCGGCATCAGACTTTTTCGCAGCGCGACCCGCAGCCCCGCTGGCAACTGCCACACCTGGGCCAGATGAGCCCCGACCATGGCCGAATTAAAACCCAACCGCTCCTGAGTCCCGGCGACCAGGACGGCCAGGTCAAGATCGGCGTTGTACAAATCGGCAATCTGCGGGTAATGCGACACCAATGCGATATCGCCCAGCATAAACAGCAAGGCCTGTGTCGATGTGGCGGCCGGCGCCGCAAGGCGCAGCCGCTGCGCCAGCGCCAGGGCGATACCACTGGCCAGGTAACTGTTACGCCACAGGCCCTGGTAGATACGCTCGGTGGTCAGATTACGGTCAGCGGCCGGCACGGTCATGGCGTGACGAATCGCCACGTCGCGCACCAGGTTGGCGCCAAGGTAGGTGATCGCATGCTGGATACTGGTAATTTCAGACCTCAGGCTGAACTGCGCCGAGTTGACCGTGCGCAGCAACAACGCCGCGGTGGCCGGGTCGGTAGCGACAATACGCGACAGCTCAGCCGGATCATCCCCAGCCTGTGCCAGCTGCAACATGACGCCACGCGGCCGCGGCAAACTGTCCGCAAGGCCGGCCAGGCGCAGCGCCACGTCCGGTTCCAGCAAACTGTCGTCCAACAACCGTAGCTGCACGATCTCGATTGGCGGCGGCTTGATTGCTTCGGCTGAGCCATCCAGCACCGGCGCAGATGCTTTCGTGGGGGACGTTGGCGTCAGCTGAGTAGCGGCTTTAGCGGCGGTGTTCTGCGATGGTCCGGAACTGGCCGGCGACGCACCGGAGCGGCGACGCGGCGCCCGACTTGAGCCGGCAGCGAACCACAAAACCGCGAGCCCACCCATGATCCCCACGATCAACGCCAAATAGGCCATGGCGACTCCCTTGTTTCGTTTTATTCAGGCACCAGCACCCACAGCAACCCCAACAGCGCCAGCATCCGGTCGGTCAATTACGGCCATGACGCCTCATGACACAGCCCACGACAGATGTCCGCGTTGGCTCGCTGATGTCCATAAGATCGATTATCGTCCTAATTCGTACAGTATGTCTTTGAGAACATGGCATCCGGCCGTCCGGCCCGGCCATAGACTTCAAACGTCAGCGTCAGGCGGGGTGCAGCGAGAAGCCAGACCTGGCGTCTGCCAGGCCACGCCGAGGGGTCATCCCGCGCCCTGCCAGGTACCGACTGACCCCGCTTGCATCGCGCTTATCGCGCATGATGCAGCGCCTGACCCAGCATCTCCGGGATCACCAGTGTCACGCCGCCGGGAGTAACACTGAAGCGCTGGGCATCGGCCACCGGGTCATAGCCGACCACGGTGCCCGGCGGCAGAACGCAGCCGCGCTCGATGATGGCGCGACGAATGCGGCACCCGGCGCCCACATGCACCTGGGGCAACACCACGCACTGGTCGAGTTCGGCGCCCACTTCGACCCGCACATTGGTGAACAGCAAGGAGCGGCGCACCGCGGCGCCGGACACGATGCAGCCACCGGCGACCACCGAGTCGAGCGCCGTACCACGCCGGCCGTCGTTGTCGTCGAACACGAATTTGGCCGGTGGCACCTGCTCCTGCAGCGTCCAGATCGGCCACTCGGTGTCGTACAGATTCAGTTCCGGCGTCACCGACACCAGATCCATGTTCGCTTCGTAATAGGCATCCAAGGTGCCGACGTCCCGCCAGTAGGCCTGGACGCCGGTTTGCACGTCGCGAAAGGCATAGGCAAAAGCCCGGTAGCGCGCGATCAGACCCGGAATGATATTGCGCCCGAAGTCGTGGCCCGAGCCCGGCATGTCCGCGTCCTTGTACAACTGCTCGTACAAAAACCGGGCGTTGAACACGTAAATGCCCA
>CAZZHF010000115.1:0-8331 GCA_964653545.1 uncultured Gammaproteobacteria bacterium
ATCGTTAGGGCGCGGGACTTGCGACTCGTGACCCACCACCAGCCAACACCTGCCGAACACTCGCTCCAGTTCGTGTCGATACAGCGTTTCGTCGAAATAGACGTCGCGCGCAATAAAGCCCGTCTCCAGATCGACTAATCGGCTCAAGTTCACTACACATCCCTCTCATATCGGAGCGATATTACCGTGCGACCCGGCTGAGCATATCGACCGTCACCTGGTCGGGCGTGATATCTGCTGGCGTCACGTCCCAGCCGACGGCGATCGTGGCGTGTTCCCGCCGAACATCGATAATGTGGGCCAGATACTTGGTCACCCAGCTGCGACCGGCTGCATCTGGCGCCACCCCTGGCGCCAGCATATCGACCTTCCACAGGTCACCTATCTTGTCGTACGCCTCCATGTAGCGGACAAAGCCAGGGTAGTCGACGGAGAAGTAATAAATTTTCTTGCTGTAGGGGTGATGCTCCGGGGGAATGGCCTCCACCATATCTACGGGAACCGGCCCCCATTCCTGGATTGGATTCCAATGCGGCCAAGTTTCCAAATCAATATATGGGAACTCTTCCGCTTTTGTATTTGCGCCGCGCACTGTTTGCGGAACTTCAAGCTGCATGCCTAGAACATACTGTCGCCCTAGATACTTGAAGTCCTTATACCAAGCGGGATGGGCATTGAATCCATTGATATCGTCGTATAGCAAATCACTACCACCCACCGGGTCCATCCATGTCCCGGAAGAAAAACGCCGCACACGGCGAATGGATTTTATGTAGCCCCAGGTATCATCAAGCCGACCGTCGGTATAACGGAGCGTCAGCAACGCGAAGCCTTTGGCGTCGTAGGGTGCCTTGACGTATACCATTTCCCTTTTGGCTATATCGCCGTCGCCAAGGGTATGCGGCTCAATCGCTCTGCCACGCATCGGTAGATTGGTGAAGTGCCAGGTTTGGTGTTGGTCGAGACCACTCTTGCCACTGATCAACAACTGATCATAATCACCGTCAAGGGAAGCGCCGGATATCGAGGAATAGAAAAAATTATTCCATATGATCTTGTAGCCGCCCAGTGGGTCGGCGGAGTCCACGGTGGGGAAAGGCGTTCCGGCGACGTAGTTCTTAATCATCTTGGTAGCTGGGTCGATCTCCACCTGGCCGGAATATTGCTCGGTGACTCGGTAGTAGCTTTCATCAACCGGTAGTTTGTTAATTTTTTTTAGCTTAAGTGCTAGTGCATATTTTCGGATCATGAGCCGCATGGACTCGGGCATTACATCGGCTAACATGTGACCATCAAAAGAATCGTTCAACACAGCGTCGAGGTTTGCCGCGTTGATCACAGTGCCGGCGGGGAGCTCTGCTGCCCCGCCGGTACCTGTGAACAGCACAGTTGCTGTCAGTACTCCGATAATTCTGCTGGACATTTCTTGTCTCCTCCAGGATAGGTTCCGTAGGCGTTGCCTATAGGTCAAGCCAACTCGATTAGATTCAGAACTGATAAGTGACACGCATAGTGAGCTGACTGCCGTTACCACCAGTTCCCAGGATATGCGTATCATTCTCAACCTCGCCCTGACTCTTCTTCACGCCATGCGCGGGCAGAAATATTGATGCCTCGGTATAAAAGCGCCAGTGATCGCCGAATTTATACTCAAGTGCCGGGACAAGGATCGCGTCTCCGAAATTGAGATCGTAGAGTAACGCGACACTAGGGTTGATATGGTCATGGGCATAGTTAAGCGACAGTGTCGTCGTAAATATCGGCTGGTGTTGCCGAACGGAAGCGCCATAACCGAATACCTCAACGATGTCGTCATCTCGATCGTAGTTCAGAATCCATTGGTCGAACACCTCGACTGTCCACAAGCTGGGGCGTTGGGTTTTCAAGATATCCTGGGTCCAGCGTATGGTCTTGTCGAAACCGATCATTGGCCTTAGCGTGGCTTTCTCGACGATCCCGCCGAGTCCGGGGACGGTGCCCAAGGGAATCGGGCCAAAGTTCATGAAGGGTGGAAAAATAATACTTGGAAGCGCCAGGTTAAAATCCGTGCCGATGTTATAGGGCTGATTGGGGACGTATGCGATCTCGCCACGCAGAACTAAGGCCTGACTTGAAATATCGGAGGTGAAGGTCAGGCCGAACGTGTCAATCTTCGGGAAAATTGTGTCCGAGATGCCATTGGCGGGCGCCTCGCCCATTGGTAAAATTGGAGAGCCAAAAGGGTTCCCGGCAGTGATTGTGGAAGCCTCGATCGCGGTCGAATTGATAATTGGTTCGCGGTTGACGCCGCGATAGTAAAGCAGCGAGTAATCCAAAGCATGGTCGAATAAACTATGCGTCCAGCGCACTCCGTAATTGGCGTCGTCGGTATCCCCCGTAGAGTTATGAAAGTTGTACGGAGCGGCGCCGAGGCTGTTGACACCGCGGTAGCCGGCTCCGGAGTAGCGACTGCCGAAAAGATCGCGCTGCGTAACGACATCGCGTGACCGATCCCAGCCCGGGCGAAAGATAAATTGCAGCTGTGCTTCGGTGTAAGGCACTGCCACGGTAAGGTTGGCTAACCAAAGTGGGCTGCGCGTTTCTTCGTTTTCGCGTTCTAGATTGGAGCGCCAGCGTAAGTCAAAGCCGTTGATCACGTCCGTAGCACGGAAGAAATCGGACTCTCCCCAGACGACTTGCTGTTTGCCTAGAATGAGGTGGGCCGAGGACCCAAGGTCAAAACCTACATATAGTTCGCGCAAGGCGTCTTCGTTGTACTCCTCGCGCACGATATGCCCTCCAGGGAACGCGCCCGCGGCGGCAGTCTTCTCCAGTTCTTCTAGGTAGGGCGTGCGGTTTTCCCGACTGAAACGTCCAACAGCCTTGACGTAGAAGGCGTCGAACTGCAGATCGGCGTCTAGCTTCAATACGCTGCGCGCCATCGAAAGTGAGCCCGCTCCCCCGATGTTGTCGCCGTGGTGATTCGGCTCGGGTTTGTTCTCGAGGTTGATAGACAGGTATTCGCGTAGATATCCGTGAAGGCTGAAGTCTAGGGCGTGTACCGGCTCCGTTGCCATTACAGCCGCCAGACCAAGGGCGACGATGGCCCCACCGAAAACTTTCGGCATGCGAGTCCGCTGCATGGATTTTCCCCTCCAGTGACTTGGCTTTACTAGCCTGATATTTCACGGGTGCCATGGCGGCGCCCCCCCCCGGGCTTATAACCTGCATGTTGTGTGCCCGAAATGCATCAGTTTGTAACCGAATGTTATAGAAGGAAGATTGTATTCTTGTGGTCTTTTTGAGGCTGCCTAGCCTTTCAATATTTCGACATTTGTTTAGTCTAATGGCGGGATATTTCGACATACTGCGTTATCTCATCGGGGTCTATTGGGGGAGCTATGGACACGCTTGGAAAGTCCGTTCGCAAGGCAGTCAAGCCGCATGTCGGTCAACACCCGGACACATTTGACGGAATCAGGGCGAACGTGGATTCCAGCCCGACCCGAGAGATGTACGAACTGCTGTGGTTTCCGCCAGGACAGGGGCAGGTGTGGATGGGCCAGCAGCGATTGCTGCTATTTTATCCATCTAGTTATCAGATTCTGGTGCGCGCTATCGTTGACGGCGCCGGGCTGGCAGCCGCCCAGGCGGCGACGATGCGCGTGGGCTATCAAGCTGGTACCCATGCCGCTGAGTTGCTGCGTCGACAGGGCAACGAGCGCTCGGGTGCGGAGAATTTTTCCGAAGCGATGTCTGTGCTGACGGTTGCAGGCGTTGCCAAGGCCGGAGTGGTGGAGGTGACCGCGGACGCGGAACAGGGCCAGTTCGATGCCGTGTTGACCTGGACCCAATCGCTGGATTCTGAGTTTCAGCTATCCCATTTTGGCTTGTCTCCTGCACCCGCCTGCCACAGCATTCTTGGCTATGCGAATGCAAGTGCATCGGCCCTCATGGGCGTGCCGGTCGCATTTCGCGAGGTGGAATGTCAAGCCTGTGGTCACGAAACATGTCGCGCGGTGGGCCGTACCGTTGCCGCTTGGGGAGATACCGCGGCAAGCCTGACTTATCTGCGCGCACATGAACTGGTTAATCGCTTTGCGGCGGGCCAGGAGCAGAGTACAGAGGCCGGCCCGGGCGCGGACCTCGTTGGGGCCTCACCCGGGTTCAACGCGGCGTTTCAGTTACTCGAACGCGTGGCTCCGACCGTGGTAGACGTTTGCCTGTTGGGGGAGACCGGGGTAGGCAAGGAACTGTTCGCTCAGGCGCTGCATCGCATGAGCCCGCGGTGCGATGGGCCATTCGTAGCGGTCAACTGCGCCGCCTTGCCTGAAGGCCTGGTTGAAGCAGAACTGTTTGGCGTTGAGCGTGGGGCATTTACCGGCGCCACCCGGTCCCGTGCGGGTCGTTTCGAGCGCGCGGCGGGTGGTACGTTGTTTCTGGACGAGATTGGCACCTTGTCGTATTCGTCACAGAGCAAGTTACTGCGGGTTTTGCAGACGCGCGAGATTGAACGTGTCGGGGGGGACCGCGTGCAGCGGGTTGATGTGCGTGTCGTTCTGGCGACGAACGAGGATCTGGAAGCTGCCGTGCGGGCCGGACGATTTCGCGAAGATCTGTATTTTCGGATTTCGACGTTTCCTATTCGCATTCCTCCGCTTCGAGAGCGACGAGAGGACATTCCGCTGCTGACCAGTCATTTTCTGCATCGGTTCTGCCGACTGCATGGACGGCGAATTTCAGGCTTGACCCGAGCCGCTGTCCACGCGCTGATGAATCATTTCTACCCAGGTAACGTTCGGGAACTTGAACAACTCATCGAGCGCGCGGTGATCCTGGGTCCAGAAGACCAAGCACTGGATGCCCCCCAGCTCTTGTTCAGATCGGGCGGCTCACTGCCATCGGTAATGAAGCTGGACGAAAATGGACACATGACCGATGGGCGCCTGGACCAGGAATCCAACGCAGCGGTGCTGCATCTGTTGCAACAACGTTGGTCATTGCGCGAGGTCGAGGAGACCTTGGTTGAGTTAGCAATCGCTGAATCGGGGGGGAACGTTGCCCGTGCCGCCCGAGCCTTGGGTATGACCCGTGGGCAGATTGATTACCGATTGAAGAACGGACGCTCCAAAGTGGGCAGAAAAAAGCGCATACCCAGTGCCAAGCGCACGAGCCGTGTCTAGAGGAGGTTTGGTCCAGACCAACACCGATTCCATGGACGTTGGTCTAAAGCCGGGTCACGACTTCATCGAGCCGCCGTCTTGGCGTCGGCGCCGGCAACTCCGCGGGATAGCCCACGCTGATAACGGCGACCGGGTCCAGGTGCGGTGGCAACTCCAGCTGGGTACAGACCTGATCGCGGTCGAAGCGGCCGACCCAGGCCGAGGCCAGCCCTGCCGCCACCGCCGCCAATTGGGCGAAGGCGGCGGCGATGGTGGCGTCCTGGGTGGCAAAAAGATCGCAGCCACGAGCGCCGAAGCGTTCGCGCGGCCGTTCCCGATCGGCGCAGAACACCAGCGCCAGCGGCGCTTCGGTGATGAAGGTCTGGTCGGGAGCGGCGTCCTGCAGGCGCCTGCGCGCGGCGGGCGAGGTCAGCACGTAGACATGGTAGGACTGAAGATCGCCGGCCGATGGGGCGGTCGATACCGCTTCCAGGATGGCGTGCAGCTTTTCCGGCTCCACCGGCATGTCGGTCTGGTAGCGGCGTACCGAGTGGCGGTGACGAACGGTTTGGAAAAAGTCCCACATGGTGGCTTGCTCCTCGCCGTGACGGGCGGTATTACTGCAGCACGGCCAGCTTGCCGGCGCGCTCGGTGGCCGGGTGGCTGGGGTAATTCAGGTTCAGCACACGCAGGGCGTCGCCAGCCTGGGAGTTCAGGCCAAGGATACGGTACGCGGTGACCATCAGTTCAAGGGCTTCGGGTGTGAACTGGCTGCGTGGATAGGTTTCGACAACGTGGCGAGCGCGGTTGGCAACCGCAAGATAGGCGCCACGTGTCATGTAATAGCGCGCCACAAGGATGTCCTGCTCGGCCATCTGGTTGCGCAGATACACCATGCGCTGGCGGGCATCGGGGGCGTAGCGGCTGTCCGGGAAACTGCGCAGCAACTGACCAAAATCATCGAACGCCCGCCGCGCGTTACTCACGTCACGGGCGGCGATGTTCTGGGGCAACCACTTCTCCAGGATGGAGACCTCACGCCGAAAGTGCACCAGGCCCTTCAGGTAGTAGGCATACTCGACATTCGGATGCAGCGGATACAGCCGCATGAAGCGGTCGGCCGCCTCGATTGACAATTCGGCATCACCGTTTTTGTAGTACGAATAGGCGACGTCGATCAGCGCCTGCTGCGCATAGGCGCCATACGGATAGCGGGCTTCCAGTTTCTCGTACAGATCGATGGCCTCTATGTAGCCACCGTCCAGGGCTGCCTTGCGTGCCTCCTGGTACAGCTTGTCGACCGACCAGCCTTCGGTGCGGTCGTCGCTTTTTTTCGTGGCTGGCTCGCCACCGCAGGCGACCACAGTCGCCAGCAGTACAAGACAGCAAAGACGTAGACCGGCACGGAGTGACACAGGCACAGGCGGTTCTCGAGGCGGTGACATTGCTGCGCCCAATTGAGTAATGTGTGAAGGACAAACGGGGCAGTCGTGAAAGCGCTCGAACTATATCAAATACCGCCCGAATGGGCTGGCCACAGGCTTGATCAGGCCTTGGCCCGGCTATTGCCGGACTATTCACGCAGTCGCCTGCAGGAATGGATACGCGCCGGGCTGGTCGCTGTGGATGGGGTCGCGTTGGCGCCGCGCGCGCGCCTGCGCGGGGGCGAACAAGTCGGGGTGCAGATGCCCGATCTGCGGGCCGCCGAGGCGGCGGCGGCTGAGGCGATCGATCTTGATCTGGTGTACCAGGATGCTGAGCTGTTGGTGGTCAACAAGCCGGCCGGGCTGGTGGTACATCCGGGCGCCGGAAACCCGGCCGGCACGCTGATGAATGCGTTGCTGCACTTCGATCCGGCGCTACAGGGTGTGCCACGGGCCGGCATCGTGCATCGCCTGGACAAGGACACCACCGGCTTGCTCCTCGTGGCGCGTTCGCTGCCAGCGCACAAGCGCCTGGTGGAGCAGCTCGCCGCGCGCGAGATTCATCGTGAGTACCTCGCCCTGGTGCAGGGTCAGATGATCGCCGGGGGCTCGGTGGACGCGCCGATTGGTCGTCACCGTACTGACCGTACGCGCATGGCGGTCAGTTCCGGTGGACGCGAGGCGGTGACGCATTACCGGGTCGCTCAGCGATTTCGGCAGCACACGCTGCTGCGGGTAATGCTGGAGACCGGTCGGACGCACCAGATTCGTGTGCATCTGGCGAGCATCGGCTTCGCCGTGGTTGGCGATCCGACCTACACCCGCCTGCGCATGCCGGCGGGTGCCAGCCGCGAGCTGGCACATGCGCTGGCCGGGTTTCGGCGCCAGGCGCTGCACGCCGCCTGTTTGCAGCTGGCACACCCCATCACTGACCAGCCCTTGGAACTGGCGGTGCCCCCACCGTCCGATCTGACGGCCCTGATCGCGGCGATGCACGAGGACGCGATTGATGCCGGGACCTGAGTCCGGTTGTTTCAGGCCCGACTGGCCGCTGCCGCGCGGCGTGCGCGCCGCCAGCACCACGCGTCACGGCGGGTTCAGCCTGGGTGCCTATGGCAGCTTCAACCTTGGTGATCACGTCGGCGACGTGGCGCAGGCCGTGGTCGCCAATCGCAGCCGTTTGGAACACGCGCTTGACTTGCCGGCATCGCCGTTATGGCTGGCGCAGCGGCACGGTAATTGTGTCGCTGGAGTGGCTGACCCGGTCGGTGCTCCCGCCGACGCTCGTTACGTCCACGTGCCTGGGCGGGTGTGCGTGGTACTGACCGCCGATTGCTTGCCGCTGCTGTTGTGCAGCGACGATGGCCGCGAGATTGCCGCTGTGCATTGCGGCTGGCGCGGTCTGGTTGCCGGCATTGTCAGCCGCGCCGTGGCGTGTTTCACGGCACCGCCGATGGCGATCAGTGCCTGGCTTGGTCCGGCCATCGGCCCGGCCGCATTCGAGATCGGAGACGAAGTACGACAGGCATTTCTGGCAGTTGATCCTGGCTCGGCGGCCTGCTTCACTCCGGGCATTGGTGGCCGCTGGTTGGGCGACTTGTTCAGCCTGACGCGCCGTTCGCTTGCGGCGGTCAATGTCGTCCGGGTGCATGGGGGCGGCGTGTGTACTGCCACGGACCCTGAGCGGTTTTACTCCTATCGGCGTGACGGCGTTTGCGGACGCATGGCCAGCCTGATCTGGCGGGTCGTTTGATTGGATACACTGA
>CAZZHF010000116.1:0-8274 GCA_964653545.1 uncultured Gammaproteobacteria bacterium
CTGCCGCGCCGCATCCAGCGCCACCGCCCCCCCACACAGGCCGGTATTGCCGCCCTGCGGCACCAGTGCCAGATCCAGCTCCCCGCAGGCGCGCACCAATGCCGATATGGCCGCCGTATCCCGCGGCAGTGCCACAGCCAGCGCGGCGCCGTGGTACAGACCGCGCTGTTCGGCCAGGTACGGCGCCATGGCGTCCGGCTGAACGCGCCAGTCGCAGCCCGGCGTAGTGGCCAGACGCGCCAGCAGCTCGGCCTGATGCGGGCTGTTCATGCGTTACACAAAACGGCGCTCACGCCGTCACCCGGCACACGTCGATCTCGCCGCCGCAATAGACGTTGAATGCCATCGCCGCGGCGCAGGCGCGCCGCGCCAGGGCCTGCGCATCAGGCTCGGCGTCGTACAGCGCATGCAGGGCACCCAGGGCGAATTCGGCGCCCGACCCCACCGCGTAGTACTGCTGAAATTCGGTCACGCTGGTGTCCGACGACACAAAGAAAATCCCGCCCGGATTCACCAGCAGAAACGAAGCATCAAGGTCGCCAAACGGTGAGCGGTCTTCCTCGTTCTGGCACTGGTCGTTAACCAGGGAGTACTGCTCGTGCAACACCTTCCAGAAGGCCTGAAAAAAACGAAACACGTCGCGTTCGGTATCGAGTTTTGGTGCCCGCCGGCGGGCCAGAAAATCCGTCAGGATATTGGCATACAGGCCCCAGCCGCTGGTCGCCAGATGATTAGCGCCCACGGTCAGGATCTTCTGGGTCCGGTGATTGGCAATCGGTGCCCGGTTCTGGCCAAAATTGTTCTGGGTGTCGGCGGCGAGCACGATCTCGCTACCCTTGCGCACGGCAACAGCTATGGTCATGGCAACACATCCGGGGTGAGGGACACGCAATGCTATCAGCCGCCTGACACCGCTGCCGGCCGCAACAGCGCAGGAAAACCCCCATGCAGCAACTGTTCCCCGACTTATGGCAGACCGCCGCCGAACACCCCTTCGGCCCCGACGTGAGCACCCACGCCTACCTGTGGCGGCGCCCCGGCGGCAACGTACTGTTCTACAACACCGGCCTGCCGGCCGAACTGGACGCTATCGGGCGGCTCGGCGGGATTGCCTGGCAGTACCTGAGCCACCGCGACGAAGTGGCGCCCGGCCTGGCCGATATTCGCCGCCGCTTCAGCGCCCTGCTGTGTTGCCATGTGCTGGAAGCGCCCGCGGTCGCGCGCGTCTCACCGGTCGACATCGCCTTTGCAGACCCGTGCCTGCCCCTGCCAGGTCTCAACGTCATCCCGACGCCCGGCCACACCGCCGGCAGTACCTGCTTTCGGGTCGACGCGGCCGGTGATCTTACCTATCTGTTCACCGGCGACACGCTGTTCCCGAACGGCGCCGGCTGGGGCACCTACGTTGCCAAGGGGGATCGCCCGACCTTGTGCCGCAGCCTCGATCTGCTGCGCAGCCCCGCTCCGGACGTGGTGCTGTCCTCGGCCGCGCGGCATCCGGATGGCTACCGAAGGACGGACCCCAATGACTGGCAACGAATTTTGGACCAAGCCATCGACGACCTGCGCTGAGCAAAAACGGATGCGCCCATTCAGGATGCCAGACACGGACTCGCTGTAGCGGATGGGATTTTTCTCCCATGTTTCCCCTACACTGCAAACAGCTTGCAAAACTCGGGGAGGAGTCATGGCAACACAGCGCAGCCTGCTGGCTGGAACCATCGCATTGATGCTGGCAAGCCTGAACGGCGGCCTGGCCACCGCCGCCGGCGGCTACTTCGCCATGGGTTACGGGCCAATCGCCCGGCAGATGGGCGGCGCTACCACGGCCGTCACCGGCGACGCCTTCGCCGGTGCGTCCAACCCCGGCAAGCTGGCGTTTGCTGGCGACCGACTCGACCTGGGCGTGGAGTTGTTCATGCCGAGCCGGCGCATCGAGCGCACCGGCACCGACAGTCCCTATGACTTTCACTCGGTCAGCCGAAACAGCCTGTTCCTGATCCCCGAGGGCGCCTACAGTCACCAGATCAATGACCGTTTCGCCTGGGGCATCGCGGTCTATGGCAACGGTGGACTCAATACCGAATACAACGACACCACCGGCGTGCCGGGCACCAACGGCAACCCGGCCGCCTGCGGCGCGGCGCCCGCCAATTTCCTGCTCGGCTGCGGCAAGCTCGGTTTCGATCTCACGCAACTGGTCGTGGCGCCCACCGTGTCGTGGCGCATCAACCCGCAGCACAGCATCGGCATTTCGCCGCTGATCACCGCCCAGCGCTTCAAGGCCTATGGCCTGCAAGCCTTCGCGCCGCTCTCAGAGCATCCAAACCGGGTCAGCAATCAGGGCTATGACCTGGCTTTCGGACTTGGCCTGCGGATTGGCTGGTATGCCGAACTGGCGCCCTGGCTGAGTGCCGGCGCTGCCTATGCGACGCGCACCTACATGCAGGAATTCGACAAGTACAAGGGCCTGTTCGCCGAGGGTACGTTCGACATACCAGAGAACCTGAGCCTCGGTCTGGCCGTGCGTCCGGCCGCCGACTGGCTAGTGTCGCTGGACGTGCAGCGCATCAACTTCGCCAGCGTCAACGCGCTTGGCAACGGCGTGCTGAACACGCTCGGCGACCCGCTGGGCAAGCCGCTGGGCAGCCGCGATGGCAGCGGCTTCAACTGGCGGGACGCCACCACCTACCGCATCGGGCTGGCCTACACCTGGTCGCCAAGCCTGACCCTGCGTGCCGGCTACGGTTATGGCGAGCGACCGAACGACAACGACATCAACTCGGTCAGCTTCAACATGCTGACGCCCAACCAGTTGCGCCAGGCGAGCGCAGGATTTACCTGGCAGCTGTCCGACCGCCACGAACTGCACGGCTCAGTCGGCCACTACTTCGAGAAAACGTACCGCGGACCCTCCGCAGCGCTGCCCGGCGCCAGCGAGAAAATCCGGCCGCACGTGGAGATGGTCATGCTCGGCTGGAGTTGGCGCCTGTAAGGCGCACGCACCAGTCGCGCGTGCGGTTTCCGAAACCTTGAAGGGAACGTGTCGATGTCATGCGCACGCTTCGCCGCTGCGCAGCACCCGCCCGGGCAGCGCGCCCTGGTACTGCCCTTCCTGATACAGCATGCGGCCGTTGACGATGGTGGCGAACATGCCGTCGGCGTGCTGGACCCAACGCTTGCCGCCGGCCGGCAGATCGAACGCTTTTTCCGACTCCAATGGCCGCACCCGGGAGGGATCGAACAGGGCCAGATCCGCGTAGTTACCCGCCACCAGCGAGCCGCGTTTGGGAATGCCGAAAAAGTTGGCTTGTTCCGAGGTCAGGCGCCGGACGGCTTCTTCCAGCGACAGTACTTTTTCCTCGCGCACCCAGCGCGCGAGCATGTAAGTCGCAAACCCGGCGTCGCACATCATGTCCACATGGGCCCCGGCATCGGACAGACCGATCAGCAGGCGCTTGTCGGTAATCAGCGGAACCACTTCGCTGGCCGCGTGGTTCAGGGCGACCAGTTCAAAGATGGCGCCCAGGTCGTCGTCGAAGGCGATCTCGAACATCAAATCGACCGGATCGCAGCCCCGATCGGCCGCCATCCGGGCAACCGAGCGCTTGTCCTGTGCCAGTTTGAGGGTCTGTTGCGTGACCCCGTCGATCAGGCGCACGCGGTCCCAGAAGTTACCGCTCAGCGCCTCGTTCTTCAGGATGTCCTTGCTGAACTGGGCGCGAAATTGCGGGTCTTTGTAGCGCGCTATCTTGCCGGGCAGATCCATGGCCATGACCGGACGCCAGCACTCGAATATCCCCAGAATGAACGGGTTTTTCAGGTGAAACTGAAACTTGATCGGATGGCAGGTGGTCTGCGGCACCAACTTATCCCAGGCGATCAGATGCGCAACAGCCGCCAGTTTGGCTTTGTACGAGTCGGTGGTGCCGGGGGTATTGAAACTGCCAATCCAGGTCACCGGCCGCGTGCTCTCGGTGACCAGTAACTCCAGCAGCTGGCGCTGCTCGTCGTTGACGGTATCGGTCGGGGTGACGGTCAGTTCGATGGCGCCGCGGCCCAGATCCCGCAATACGTTGGCGAAGGCGGTGTACTCCGCATGGTCGGCGTACCGGCACGCCAGGGGCTTGCCCTCGTAACCGGCGTGAATGCCGAGCACGGTGGTCGAGAACCCGAAGGCCCCATCCTGCATCGCCTGGCGAAACACGTCGGCCATCTGTTTGGCCTCGCCAGGCGTCGCGGCGCGCTTGCGGGCGGCCTCGCCCATTACGCAGTGGCGAACCGGGGTCATGGCGACCAGGGCCGCGACGTTGATGCCGAGCCCGGTGTCATCCATGGCCTTCAGGTACTCGCCGAAGGTCTCCCAGCGCCAGTCGACGCCCTTGCTGAGCGTGTCGTAGGGCATGCCCTCGACATTCACCAGGTCGCCGATCAGGACTTCGTACAAATCCGGCCTGGCCGGTGCCAGGCCCACCCCGCAGTTGCCGGTAACCACCGTGGTCACGCCGTGCTCGGGCGAGGAGCTGAGCAGCCCGTCCCAGCAAAACTGGGCGTCGTAATGGGTGTGGGGATCGATAAAGCCGGGGGCCACCACCAGGCCACTGGCATCGATCTGCCGGCGTGCCCGCACGCCACTGCGCTGTTTGGAAACGAACGTGATCTGATCGCCATCGATGGCGACATCCCCGGTGAACGCCGCCTCACCGCTACCGTCGGCGATCGTCCCGCCCTTGATCAAAAGGTCGTGCATAACGCTTCCTCCATTATCGAAAGGCAGTTACTTCTGGATCTGGCAGGCACCTGATGCAGGCAACCACCGCATGATCGATCGTTAAGGTGTAATTTACACCGCCAGCCGTTCCCAACACTTCGCAGGTTCGACCATGCAAGGCATGAGGGGGAATCATGAACTTTGATTACACCGACGACCAGCGCGCCCTGCGCGACCTGTGCCACCGGCTTGGCGCCGATTACGACGACAGCTACTGGAATGCCATCGACCAGGAACACCGCCACCCGCTGGAGTTCTGGAAGCTGCTGGCCGATCAGGGCCTGATGGGCATGACCATCCCGGAAGAATACGGCGGCAGCGGTCTGGGCCTGCTTGACCTGTGCCTGGCCGCCGAGGCCCTGGCCGAGGCTGGTTCCGGTGACGGCGCCGGCGCCTTTGTCAGTGGCCCGGTGTTCGGCGGCTATCTGATCAACCGCGGTGGCACTCCGCAGCAAAAAGCCAGCATCCTGCCGGCACTGGCCAGCGGCGAACTGTGGGCCGGTGCCTTCACCGAGCCGGATGCCGGCTCGAACGTCACCAATATCAAGACCTTTGCCCGCCGCGAGGGCGACACTTTCTTTATCCGGGGACAGAAAGTGTTCATCTCCAACATGGCGGTGGCCAGCAAAATCGCCGTGCTGTGCCGCACAGCGGTTCGGGATGACAAAAACCGCATGAGCGGCATAACGCTATTGCTGGGCGACATGCCAAGCGAGCGCATCCAGTACCGCCCATTCCGCAAGATGGGCACCAATTACATGGACACCAACGCGGTGTTCTTTGACGACTATCCGGTGCCGGCGGCCAATGTTGTCGGCGAGCAAGGCAACGCCTGGCGCCTGCTCTACCAGGTGCTGAACCCGGAACGGCTGGTGATCTCCGCCATCAACGTCGGCACCGGCAACTACCTGATCAAAAAGGCCGCCAACTACGCCATGGAACGATCAGTCTGGGGGGTGCCCCTGGCTACCCATCAGGGCCTGCAATTCCCGCTCGCCGAGGCACGTATCGAGCTGGAGTGCGCCAAGCTGAAGATCTACCAGGCCGCGTGGCTGTTCGACCAGGGCAAGGACGCCGGCGTGCCGACGGTCATGGCCAAACATGCGGCAACCCATGCCGCGCTGCACGCCGCCGACCGTGCTATTCAGACTCTGGGTGGGGCCGGCTATATCGCCGATTCGGGGGTCGAGCGGGCTTACCGCAACCTGCGCGGTTCCCGCATGGTGCCGGTTACCGACGAAATGGTGCTCAACACCGTCGCCCAGCACGACCTGGGTATGCCACGTTCGTACTGAGTACGCAGCGCCGGCTCATGCGCGTCCAGGCTGCGACTGCGCGACCCCTTCAACCGCCGGCTCCCGGCCGAGGATCCCCGGCGCGACGCGGATAAGGCCGATGAAGCCGGCCGCCATCAGGGTCATGGTGAAGCCGTAGACGCTTGGCACCAGACCCACTTCGGGCCGACCCAGAAACTGCGGCGCGGTAGCCAGCGTGGCGGCCATGATCACGTTCTGGACACCGATCTCCATCGGCAGGGTAATGACCTGCCGCCGGGGCAGGGACGCCAGACGCGCCAGCAGCAGACCCAAAGCCATCACCAGGAAGTTGTAGCCAAGTACCGGCACAAAGGCTGTCGCCATCATGTTGCCCAGCTGGCCGCGCGCGCGCACCAGAATGCCGACCACGGCCAGCGCCAGGAACAGCAGCGACAGGATGCGTACCGGGCGGTCCATACGTCGGGCAAACGTCGGGCGCAGGCGATTGACCAGCATGCCGAGCGACACCGGAACCACGGTCAGCAGGGCGATGTGTTTCATGGTCGGCAACAACGGCAGCCGGATATTGATGCTGTCGCCCACCAGATAGGTCACCGACAGGTTCAGCAATATCGGCACCCACACCACCGCAACCGCGGCGCTCAGGGCAGTCAGGGTGACTGCCAGGGCCACGTCACCGCGCGCCAGGTGAGTCCACAGATTGGATACCGCCCCGCCCGGGCAGGCGGCGACCACCATCAACCCCAGCGCGAACGCCGCCGGCATCGGGAACAGCATGATCATGCCCAGCGCCACCGCCGGCAGAATCAGCGTATGGCCGAACAACCCGACCAGCACCGGCCGGGGTATGCGGGCCAGGCGCGTGAAGTCGGCCGCGGTCAGCTCCATGCCCATGCCGAACATGATGAAAATCAGGGCGCCCGGGATCAGCTGCTCGATCACGCCGTTCATCGGTGTTTCTCCTCAGGACTGCCGGTTCGTGCCACCGTTTTTCAGCAGCATAGAGCCAAGCGCCGATCACGCCAACCAGCCTCACTCCACGGGGGTCAGCGAACCGAGCGCCTCCCCGCAGCGCAGTGCGACACCGGCGTGCAAGGCCGCGTCCCAGCTCAGGCGTCCGGCCGGCACAAGCACGATCACCGTCGAGCCCATCGCGAAATGGCCAAGCTCGGCGCCGCGCGCCAGGTACACGCTGCCCGCGCCCGAGGCCGGATAGGTCTGCCGCCACAGGCGTTTGCGGTCGCCGGGTGGATTGATCTCGCCCGCCCACACGGTGGTGATGCTCGACACCAGCAGCGCGCCTACCAAGACCACCACCAGCGGTCCGGCGGCCGTATCGAACACGCACACCAGGCGCTCGTTGCGGGCATACAGGCGATCGACATGGCGGGCGGTGGCGCCCTGAACGGAAAACAGCCGGCCCGGGATATGGGTCATGCTGCGCAGAGTACCGGCCAGCGGCATGTGTACCCGGTGATAGTCGCGCGGCGCCAGATACACGGTGCAGAACTCGCCGTCGCTGAGTTCGTCGGCCAGCTGAAAGTCGCCACCGAGCAGTTCACCCAGCGTGAAGCTGCGGCCTTTGGCCTGCAACAACCGGTCGCCGTCGATGCGACCGTGCACGCTCAGCGCGCCATCGGCTGGACTGACCAGGGTCTGTTCGTCGCCGGCCACAGGCCGGGCGCCGTCGCGCAGCGCGCGGGTGAAAAAGCTCACGAAATCCGGATAGGCGCGCGGGTCCGGCTGCTGCGCATCGGTCAGGTCCACCCGATAAGCGAGAACCAGACCGTCTATCAGGAGCTGCTTGAACCACGGCCGGCGCGAACGGGCCAGGACGTATACGAGGCGCGAGATGGCATGCTGCGGCAGCAGCCACGACGGCAGGCAGGCGAGTTGATCGGAAAACCAGGACATTCGGGGGAAGCCTCCAGGCGATTGGCCCGCCATTGTGCGGTGCTGCCCCGGCGATGCCAAAGTAGCGACGCTAGGGCGTCGGCCAACCGCGCCATCTTGCTAGACTGCCGGGCCGCTCGCTCCTCACCGCCGCCATGAAACTGCTGCGCATCGCCACCCGCAAGAGCCCGCTCGCCCTGTGGCAGGCCCGCCACATCGCCGGCTTGCTGCAAGCGCACCATCCGGCCCTGCGCGTGGAACTGGTCGAGATGCTTACCGAGGGCGACCGCATCCTGGACCGGACCCTCAGCGCCGAGGGCGGCAAGGGATTGT
>CAZZHF010000117.1:0-8250 GCA_964653545.1 uncultured Gammaproteobacteria bacterium
ATTCCGGCGCTATCCGCAGCATCACCCTGTCCGACCAGGAAGCCGCGGTGCGCCACCTTTACCGGACCGTGGAACGGTTAACCAGCCCCTGAGGAGCAGGACGTGAAATTCGGCATCTATAACGAAATCCAGGCCTCGCCAGGCGCCAATTACAAGCAGCGCTACGACGAGACGCTGCGCAGCGTCGAACTGGGGGACGCGCTGGGCTATGAAGTCTTCATGGCGCTGGAACACCACTTTTTTCCGACCTTTTCCATCTCGGTCAATCCGCTGGCGTTCTTTGCGGCGGCGGCCCAGCGGACGCGCAATATCCGGTTTCGCGCCATGTGTCACACCCTGCCGGTACACAACCCGATGGTGCTGGCCGGCGAGATCGCCCAGTGCGACCACCTGACCGACGGCCGGCTGGAAGTCGGCGTCGGGCGGGGCCATGGCTGGCTGTATGACCCGGCAAGCATCCCGATGAGCGACAGCATCGGTCTGTACGAGGAGTCGCTGGAAATCCTGCAACTCGCCTGGGGTAACGAGCGTTTCTCGTTCGAGGGCAAGCACTATTCGGTCCGCGATATCCAGGTCGTGCCCAAGCCCTTGCAGGCCAAGCTCAAGGTATTTCAGACCGGCACCAGTGCACGCGTGTTCGGCGATGCCGGGCGCCGTGGTGGTGGCGTGGTGGTCGGCGCCGCGCCGCCGCCGTTGTTTGCCGAGGCGGTCAATGCCTATGCGGCGGCGGCCAAGGAGGCCGGCCATGCGCCGCAGGTTGGCCTGGTGGTGCCGGTATTCCTGGCCGACGACGAAGCGACCGCACTGCGCGAGGCACGCGAGCCGCTGATGCGTAGCTACGCCAACCTGGTGGTGCCGCAGGAGTCGATCAACGACGAGGCGGTCAAGGAGCGCCTGCGCGGGGGTGGGTTTCACTTCTACGCCGGTGGTTTCCTCAACCAGATGAAGGAATACACCTTTGAGTCGGTGCTGGCCAACGACATTGCGTTCGCTGGCACGCCTGACCAGTTCATCGCCTGGTTGCAGCGTTTTCGCGAGCGCTATTACGATTTCCAGGAGCTGTCCCTGATGGCCGACTTCGGCGGCCAGGCCGAATGGCAGGTGGCGCGGACCCTGCAATTGTTCGCGCGCGACGTGATGCCGGCACTGCGCTGAACCGTGTTCGGGAGAATCCACGCCATGTCCAACTCGCTGCCGACCGAATTTGCCGACCTGGAACGGTTCGTCCCGTGGGCGCTGCCCACCGAGGATGCGCGTATGCGCAAGCGCCTGGCGTCCAGCATGGTCGAACTGACCGATTACTACCGTAGCTTGCTGCCACGCATGGAAGCGCTGGCCGAGCATTTGGCGAAGTTTTCGATTGACGCGATGCCGGAGGCGCAAAAGCCGCTGCTGTACCTGGGGTTGATGTTCATGGAAGCGGCCGTGTGCGTGGAACTGTTCAAGGGCCCGGATGTGTTGGAGAGCCTGGGCGCCGAGCACATTGAGGTAATGTCGGAGACCATGGAGCGTCGCCTGCTGGCGAGCTGAACCAAGCAAGGGAGGATGGGTAAGTGCCAGGTTTATTTGGACGGTGGATCGTCGTGGGTGCCGTGGCCGTTATGGGCATGGCGGGCTGTGGCAAGGATGAAGGGCCGGCTGAAACCGGCGCCATCGGTGCGCCTGCCAGCACGCCTGCCGCCTCGGAGCCGGAGCCGGCGCAGCCTCCCGCTGCCGAGCCGCCACCGGCGCCGGAGGCCGGGTTGCCGCCACAAGGTGCGCGGGTCACCTTCGCGGCCGCCGGCTTGCCGGACAGCCTGATCAAGGACGGCTGCTATGCCTGCCATGACGTGAGCGGCGCCCGCATCGGTCCGCCGCTGCGCGCGGTGGCGGGTCTGTACCGCAACAACCCGCAGGCCCTGGACACCCTGACGCAGAAGGTTGTGCACGGCGGCGGTGGCGTGTGGGGGCCGACACCAATGATTGCCCATCCGCAGCTGAGTGCCGAGCAGGTCCGGCCGATGATCGAGGCCATTCTCAAACTCAACTGAAGTCTATTCGCGGGCTTGAGCCGGCACCGCCGGCCGCCCGCTTGTCGCGTATTCAAGGAGGTTTCATGAGCGTTGTGCGCGCGGGTCATTACGACGCCGCCACCGTCGAGGCGTTTTTCAATCCCAAGGTGGTCGCCGTCATCGGGGCTTCGCCAGACACGCTATGGTCGCGGCAATTGCTGGAGGGCATGGGTAGCCATGGCTTTCAGGGGCGGGTGTACGTGGTCAACCCGTCGCGCAGTTCGGTACTGGGCTATACGTCGTTCAAGTCGGTAGCTGATTTGCCGGAAAAACCCGATATCGCGGCGGTGCTGCTCGGCGCCAAGCATGTGCCAGCCATGCTGGAGCAGGTCGCTGCCACCGGTTGCAAGGCCGCCTACGTGCTCGCGGCAGGCTTCGAGCAACCCGAACAGCTTGCCGTACTGCGGGCGCAGGCCAAGAAACTCGGTTTGATCATCATCGGCCCCAATTGCAACGGCTATATCAATGCTGGCGCCGGTTTGCACCTGTGGACCGGTCCCATCAACCGGCCTTACCGGCGCGGTACGGTGGCGCTGCTGGGGCAGTCGAGCGGCGTGCTCGGCGCGATGTGCTGCCTCACCTGGGACCGTGGCCTGGGCATCAGCTTCCAGATTTCGACCGGTAACCAGGTCAATTTCGCGCTCACCGACGCGCTGAATTTCCTGGCCACCAACGCCGACACGCGGGTGGTGGTGACCTATGTCGAGCAGTTCGGGGACTACCCACACTTCGTGGAAGCGGTCCAGAAGTGCCGCGCCAACAACACGCCGGTGATCGTGGTGGCGATCGGCCGTTCCGAAGCCGGGCGCGGTGCGGCGCTGGGTCATACCGGCGCCATCACCACCACCGGGGCGATCACCCGCGCCGCCATCGAGGCGGCTGGTGCAATTCCGGTCGACACGCTGGACGAGGCCCTGGACCGCGCCTCGGTGTTCGCGGTTACCCCACCGCGCAGCTGGCGGCCAGTGCGCACCGCCGGTCTGATCAGTATTTCCGGCGGCTGGTCGGCGCTGATGGGCGATTACTTTGCCGATGAGGGCATTGAAACGCCGCCACTTCCCAAGAGCGTGACCAAGCTGCTGCCAAGTTGGGTACAGAACGTCACCTTCAACAACCCGTTCGACATCACAGCGCAGATCTATGGTTTTGCCGAGGTCTACTTTCAGATGGCCGATGAGATGATCAAGTACGAGGGCTACGATGCGGTGTCGATCATGTTCGGCAACTGGGATGGTGGCGAGCGCTTTTACGCGCCGGTGGCCGGCTGGCAGAACCGAATCCAGAAGCCAATCATCGCCAGCTGCATCGAGACCAGCGCGCTTAAGGACAGTTACCGCGACTGGCTGGACAGCGATCCGCTGCCCAATGTCCAGGGCGGCCAGGCGTTGGCCCGCGGCCTGGCGGCGATGCGCGATTATTTCGACAAGCCCGGTTACCTGCCGCAGGGTTGGTGCGCGGACAAGCCCAAGCGCTGGAAAGGGCCTGCCGTTGCCACCTTCCCGGACATGGTCAAGCCCTTGGCAGCCTATGGCCTGTGCCTGACCGACCATGCGGTGTTACTCGACCACGCTGGCAAGGCGGGCAAGGCCAAGCTGAGCTACCCGGTGGTGGTGAAACTCGAATCACCAGCCCTGCCGCACAAAACCGAGCACGGCGCGGTCAAGATCGGTATCAGGGACGCCGAGGCGTGCGCGGCGGCGGTCAAGGCGCTGACCGCCATCGCCAAAAAGCAGAAGCTGTCCACGTGGTCCATCATCGCCCAGCCGATGATGGACCTGTCGGACAGCCTGGAGCTGCTGGCCGGGGTGGTTGCCGATCATGTGGCCGGGCCCGTATTGACCCTGGGTGCCGGCGGTGTACTGGCCGAGTTGTTCGACAAGCATGCCCATGCGCTGTGCCCCATTACGCCGGCACAGGCGCAGGTGATGATCGACCGTATCGGCGTGCGCAAGATCCTTGACGGCTACCGGGGCAAGCCGGCGTTGGACACGGCTTCCCTGGTTGCCACCCTGGTGGGCTTGTCGCAGTTCGCCTACGACCACCGCGACAGCCTCAAGGAACTGGACCTTAATCCCATAGTGGTTCCGCCGGTCGGCACGTCGACCACGCTGATCGACGCGCTGGCGCGTTTTGGCGATTAGTTCAAATTGGCAATAGATACAACAATCGTAGGTTGGGTTAGGCGCGAAGCGGCGTAACCCAACGGACGCCACCATTTCGCCCGTAGATCGTTGGGGTACGGCTGTGCCTGACCCAAGCTACACATTCGGAACGGACCCGATGCCATGAAAGAGAGTCTGAAACCTGGCCTTATGCACGAGTTCCGGTTCACCGTCACCGACGCCAAGACGGTGCCCAACGTCTATCCGGAAGCGCCTGATTTCCAGGCCATGCCGCGGGTGTTTGCCACCGGCTACATGGTGGCCTTGCTGGAGTGGGCCTGCATCGACGCCATCAAGCCGCATCTGGACTGGCCGGCCGAGCAGAGTGTCGGTACCCACATCAACGTCTCGCACCTGGCGGCCACGCCGCCCGGTCTTACGGTGACGGTGCGGGCGCGCCTGGACGAAGTGGACGGCAAACGCCTGAAATTTACCGTCAGTGCCCACGACGGCGTGGACACGATCACCGAAGGCACCCATGAGCGGTTCGTGATTGACGCCGAGAAATTCAACGCCCGGTTACAGAAAAAAATTCCGGCCTGACCGGGTCAACGCCCCGCAAGAGTCGGATGCGATAGCGTTCGATTCGGCGTAGCCAGGTTCAGCGCCTGTAAAGAAGGAGAAATGCATGGCATTGCTGGAAGCCTTCAGCCGGGCGGGGAACGCCGCCTCGGGCGTGGCCGAGCGCTACATCCCGGACGCCTGGGTGGTGTGCATGGTGCTGACGGCCATCGCGCTGGCGCTCGGCGTGTTCGGGGCCGGCGTGGAGCCACTGCACGCGGTAACGGCCTGGGGCAACGGCATGTGGGGTCTGCTGCAGATCACCATGCAGTTCTCGATCTCGGTATTCGCGGCCTATGCCTGTGTCATGTCGCGGCCGGGCTTCTGGATGTTCGACCGGCTGGCGCGGATCCCCAATCCCGAAAAACCGGTGCAGGCGGTGCTGCTGCTGGCGATCACGACCACGGTAACCGGCCTGCTGAACTGGGCGCTGTGCTTCGTGGTCAGCGCGCTGCTGATCCCGTTCGTGGCGCGGCGCAATCCGAAAACCGACATCCGTGTGCTGTGCGCGGCGGCGTTCATGGGTGTCGGTACCGTCACCAACGCCGCCTTGTCGGGCTCGGCGGCACTGATCATGGCCACTGCCGACAACCCCATGATCAAACCGGCGAGCGGCAGTCCCATCGTCGATCGCCTGTATCCGGTCACCGAGACGGTGTTCGCGCACTACAACCTGATGTTGCTGGTGCTGCTGTCAGCGGTCAGCATGGCCGCCATCTGCGCGCTGCATCCGCGCGGCAAGACGCCGGTGGTGACGCTGGATGCCGCGCGTCTGGACGCCATCCTGCCGCAGCCGCCGAGCATCGAGGCCGAGCGCGCAACGCCGGCCAGTTGGCTGGAGAACCGCGCTGTGTGGTGCTATCTGGCCGGCGGCATGATCCTGTTCACCTTGGGCTACAACATGCAGACCCAGGGCTTTGCCCGGGCCTGGAACATCAACGCCTACAACGCCGTTTTTTTGGGTCTGGCGCTGCTGCTGCATGGCAATCCGCTGTCGTTTGTGCAGGCGGTGCGCCGGGGCCTTGATTCCGCCTACGGGGTCGTTTTGCAGTTTCCGTTTTATGGCGGCATCTTTGGCCTGATGGTAGGCACCGATCTTGGCCACTGGCTAAGCGGCCTGTTCGTGCGCTTTTCCAGCCAGGAAATGTTCCCGCTGGTGGTTTACGTCTACTCCGGCATCATGGACTTTTTCGTGCCGTCGGCCGGGTCGAAATGGATCATCGAGGCGCCGTACATCATTCCCGCCGCCCGGGAACTGGGCGTGTCCGTGACCACCACGCTGATTGCCTACATGCACGGTGGCTCGCTGACCAATCTGATCCATCCGTACATGGCGATACCGATCGTCGCCATCACGGGTGTCCGTTTTGGCCGGTTTGCCGGATATTCATTCATGGTTGGCGTGCCGATCGGCATCATGATGATGATCGCGATGCTGTTCATACCGCCGAATCTTTAAGTTGAGGTCTGAATAAGTCCATCCTGGACTTCTCAGACCACGGAATCCGAAAAGTGTGATTTTCGAATTCCTTCATCTGCAACGCCTGCAAGGCGTTGCAGATGGCGGCACTTCCCTGTGCCGCGCGACCACCAAGCATCAAACCAGGAGCCAACCATGTCGCTACCGGTAACTGCCATCGCAAGGGTCGGCGTGCTGACGCGCGATTGCCGCGCCGCCGCGGCCGAATACGCCCGCTTTTTCGGTATCAATGACTGGCGGATTGCCGAGTGCGCCGGCCAGACCGCGGACGGACGCGGGTATGCCCACCGGCAGGCGACGGGTTCCGCCAACGGTGTCGGGTTCGAGCTGATCGAGCCCCAGTCCGGTCCGTGGGCGGAGCTGCTGGCAGCCTGCGGTGAGGGGCCAAGCCATGTGGTGCTGCCGGCTGCCGGCTGGCCGGGACTCGACGCGGCACAGACGCAAACTGGCATCCCCACCAGCGCGCAGCATTCCGAAAACGGCGGCCAGCGCCGCCTGCTGGCCAGCCGCGAGGTCCTGGGCGGCCTGACCCTGGTATTCGCAGACGCGCCGGCACTGGCCCCGCACGGCGAGGCGCTGCGCCTGCCGGGCGAAGCCGTTCTGCCGGTGCAAAAGCTCTACCAAGTATCGATGATGGTGCGCGATCTGGACGCCGCCAAGGCGCGTTTTCGCGAGCTGCTGGGCGTCGAAGCTTGGGTGGATATCGGCATCGACAGCGCGCAGATGCCCGGCTGCGAGTACTACAGCAAGCCGGCCCAGCACACGGCGCGCCTGGCCATCGGTCGCCGGGACGGCGCCTGCTTCGAACTGGTCGAGCCTCTGACCGGCCCCACGGTTTACCGCGACGCCCTGGATCGGCGCGGCGAGTGCGTGCATCACATCATGGTCAGCCTGGCGCCGCCGCAGGACTTCGAGCACGCGGCGGCAACGCTCGCTCAGCGCGGCATCGTGGTCGGCCAGTCGGCCAGCATCCCGGGTCTGATGAACTTTGCCTACTTCGACGGTGGGAAACCCCTTGCCGGATTGTTCGTCGAAGTCATCCAGCCGCTGGCCGACAACTGGCTGGAACTGATGTTCCCGAGTCCGGAAATCGCGCGGATTGTGGTGGGAGATTGACCCGCGTCGCACCGGTCGGTGGTCTCCTGAGTCAGTGGCGGGTTGGTCGATTGTCTGGCCGGCGCGGGTCATCCTGGGTCTGGTGGTCGAGAAATGCCTGAAATGTCGCCGCCGCAACAGCGGACGCCCCGTGTCAGTGTTGTTATTCCGGTCTATAACGGCCCGCAGCTGTTGCACCAGGCGCTAACCTCAGTCCTTGCGCAGAGTTGGCGCGATTTTGAAGTCGTTGTGGTGGATGATGCCTCGACGCAGGACATTGCCGGCGTCGTCGGTGGGCTGGGTGACGCGCGCGTGCATTTGCTGCGCAATGCCGTGAATGCCGGAGTCGCGGCCAGCCACAACCGCGGCGTCGAGGCGGCAGCCGCAGACCTCATCGCGATCATGGACAGCGATGAGTTGATGCACCCGCAGCGGCTGGCGCAGCAGGTGGACTATCTTGACCGGAATCCGGAAGTGGCAGTCGTGGGCACCGCTTACGTGCCGCTGGATCGCGTCACCGGCGCCCCCAAGCGGCCGGTATATAACCCGCTCAAGCCGCAACGGGTGCGCAGCGAATTGCTGTTTCGCTGCGCTCTGCACAGGCCAACTGTGATGGCGCGCACCGCCGTGCTGCGCGCTTTCCCGTCGGATACGCGCTACGGTCACGCGCACGATTATGCGGACTGGGTGCATATCGCGGATCACCATTCCCTGGCCAACCTGCCCCAGGTGCTCGGTACCTACCGTAAGCACAGTACGAACATCACCAGCGTGCACAGGACTCAAACCGAAGCGCACCGCAGCGTGCTGGTGCGCGAAATGTTGCTGCGTCTGGGGGTGGAGCCGAGCGAGGAGGACTTGCGCAAGCACATCGCGCTCGCCGCCAAGATGTACGACGGGG
>CAZZHF010000118.1:0-8239 GCA_964653545.1 uncultured Gammaproteobacteria bacterium
ACATCCTGGAGCACGGGCTGAACGAAACCTTCGGTGCTGCCGATGCGCCCATCGGCCTGATCACCCACGGCACCGTGTTCAACACCGTGATGCGGGTGCTGGCGAACCTGGGTTTGGCCGATGAGGACGGCGTGACGGATCCGGCCATCAGCGTGCTGCAGCTGAACGTCATCAATCCCCTGTGCGACGACCAGATCATCGACTTCATCCAGGGCAAGCGCGAGGTGCTGTTGGTCGAGGAAGGCCAGCCGGACCTGATGGAGCAGCAGATTCGCGCCATGCTGCATCAGCGCGGCATCGCCACGCCGTTTCACGGCCACGACCTGGTGCCGGGCGTCGGCGAGCTGGTGCCCGGCCGCGTGCTGCCCGCGCTGGCGCAGTTCATGGCCCGCCTGCTGCCGGACCGCGCCGAAGCCATCCGCGCAACGGCGAGCAGCTTCATGGAGCGTCAGGCGCTGGCCGCGACCCTGTTCCCCAAGCCGGTCACGCCGCGTCCGCCGACGTTTTGCACCGGCTGCCCGGAGCGGCCGGTATTCAGCATGATGAAAATCAACGAGATGCTCACCGGCCAGAAGGACTGGCACGCCACTGACGTTGGCTGTTACGGCATGGCCGGCCTGGCGCCGTTCCACATGGCCGATTCCAACATGGGTATGGGCGGCGGTCTTGCCGCGGCCACGGCGCTGTCTGCCATGTCGGAACAAAAAAACGTCTCGGTGGTCGGTGACGGCACGCTGTGGCACTCGGCGCTGAACACCTGCGTTGTGAACGGCCTCTACAACAAACAAGACGCGACCTATCTGGTGCTCGACAACAAATGGACCGCCATGACCGGGGCCCACGAGAACCCCAACTCCGGCCCGCAGCTCACTGGCCAGGCCAGCGGCGGCGTGTTCAATATTGAGCGTACCTTCAAGGGTCTGGGCGTCAAGCACGTCGAGAAGGCCAACCCGTACAACTTTCGCGACTTCCAGAAGAAGCTCAAAAAGATCCAGGCCGACCCGGACCCGCAATTGCGGGTGCTGATTTCCGAAGCCGAGTGCCAGCTCCAGCGCCAGCGTACGTTCAAGCCCATGCGGGCCAAGGCGATTGCCGAGGGCAAGCGCACCGAGGTCGAGCGCCTGGGCGTGGACGAGGAGGTCTGCGTGGGCGATCACTCGTGCATGCGCGTCAACGGCTGCCCGTCGCTGACCTTGGAGGAGTCCCCCAACACACTGAAGACCGCACCGGTGGCGGCCATCGACACCACCTGCGTCGGCTGCGGCGTGTGCGGCGAAATCGCCCATGCCGCGCAGCTGTGCCCGTCGTTTCACAAGGTGACCGTGGTGCGCAACGCCAGCCGCTTCGAGCGCTTCATGCAACGCCTCAGCCAGCGCCTGCTGCCGGCGCTGCGCGCCGCCTGACCGGGGAAGTCCATATGTCACGGCAAGACGGCGCCACGCGCATCCTCATTGGCACTGTCGGCGGCCAGGGTGGTGGCGTGCTGGCCGACTGGCTGGTCAAGGGCCTGATCAACGCCGGCTGGCAGGCACAGAGCATCGGTTTGCTCGGTCTTTCACAGCGTGCCGGCTCGGTCATTTATTACGTCGAGGCGCGGCCGCAGACCCAGCGCGCGCCGATCCTGTCGGCTTATGCCGTGCCCGGTGACGTGGATCTGCTGCTTAGCCAGGAATTCCTGGAACTGGGCCGACTGCTGCAGGGCGGCTTCGCGCACCCGGACTGCACCATCATCGCCAATACCTACCGCTACTACGGCACGCTGGAGAAAACGCCGGCCGAAGGCGGCATCTACCCGTCCGGCGTCATTCGCAAGGCCGCCGAGACCCTGTCCAGCGACAGCTATCTGTTCCATGCCCAGGAAGTGGTGGCTCAGGCCGGCCTGTCGCTGCTGTCGAGCAACGCCGTGCTGCTGGGCGCGGTGGTGGCGAGCAAGGTGTTCGACCTGCCGCCGGAACCTTTTCGGACTGCTATCAAGGAAGCCGAGGTCGGCGTTGGCGACAATCTCAAAGCGTTTGATCTTGGCTACAAGATGATGCGTGAGGGCACCCTGCCGCGCGCGCTGTTCAAGGAAAGCGAGGTGCTCGACTGGCAGCAGTTGGCCGACCAGCGCGAACAGGCCCTGCCGCAGCGTCGCCGCGCCAGCTATCGGCAATTGCTGGATCAGGCGCGCAGCGCCATGCCGCCGTTGTCGCGTATTTTCGCCGAGGCCTGCTACCGCCTGCTGGATTTCCAGGATGCCGCCTACGTGCGCGACTACATCGCCCGCGTGCAGGAGGTCCACACCGCGGAAACAGCAAGCTCAGGAGTCGATACCTTCACTGTTACAGCCAGTTATGCGCAGCATCTTGCTAACTGGATGAGTTACGAGGACGCCCAACGCGTAGCGCAACTGAAGCTGCGCCCGGAGCGTTTCGCCAAGATGCGCGATGACCACGGCGTGCGCGGCGAAGACCCGTTCTGGGTCGACGACTTCCTGGCCCCGGACCCGCCACAGATCTACGGCATGTTGCCGGCGCCCATCGGCCGCTGGATCCGCGCCCAGGGGCGCCGCTGGCGCGAGGACTTCGATCACATATCCATGCCCATGCGGGTACGCAGCAATCGGCCTTGGGGTTACTTCACCCTGTCACTGGTTTCCGCCATGCGCCATGTGCGCCGCCGCTCCTTGCGCCACCACGAGGAATTGCTGTTGCTGCAGCGCTGGCGCGATGCCGTGGTGTTGTGGCTAGGCCGTAGCACCGCGCTAGGCCAACTGGCCGCCGATGCGGGCCGGGTCGTCAAGGGTTATGGCCGGGTGCGCGACAAGGCGCTGGACGATCTGTGGCAGTTCCTCGACCAGGGCCTGCCGCTGCTCGAACAACTCGCCGCCGCTGGCGGCGATGTGGCCACCGTGGGCGACGAGGCGCTCAAATTACTGGCCAGTGAGGCCGGCAAGGGGAGCGCTTGCCTGTATCTGCTCCGCGACCGTCTGGCCGCGGCCCTGCCCACGGCCGGCGCCGCAGCCTAGCCAGCCGCCATGCAGGTGACCTTGCGCCACGCGAATCAGCCGGAGGTGAGCTTTGCCTGTGAGGCGGACGAGACAGTGGTCGCCGCCGCCCGCCGGGCCGCAATCACCGTCCATGTGGCCTGCGAGCAAGGCGGCTGTGGCGCCTGTCGGGCGCGCATTGTGGCAGGCACGGTGCACTATCCCCTGCCTGCCTCGGCCCGTTGGCTTGACGAGGCCTCCGGCAGCGATTGCTACACGCTGCTGTGCCGCGCCGTGCCGACCAGCACGCTGGTGATAGAAACCGCCCACCCATGGCGCCATGTCGAGAACTCACCGCTATCAAGGCTTATAGGTAGATAATCGAGAGCGAACACGCCAGGGACGGACCGCGCTAGACCCAGAGCAATCCCCACCGGAGGAGCCAGATATGGCCATCAGCCGATTCTCTTACGCCAGCATGAACGTCATGGACGTCGAGGCCGCCGCGCAGCACTACGTGCACGTCGTGGGCCTGCGAGAAACCGATCGCGACAGGGATGGTCGCGTTTACCTGCAAGCAGCTGACACCCAGGACCATCACTGCGTAGTCCTGAATCCGGCCAAGACTGCCGGTGTTGATCACCTGGGCTTCAAAGTCAGCGACCGGGCGGACCTGGACGAAGCCGCCGCCGCGGTGACCGCTTACGGTCTACCGGTGACGCGGATACCTGCCGGAGCGGTCAAGGGCCAGGGCGAGGGCGTGCGTTTTCCATTGCCTTCCGGCCAACAGATGCTGCTCTATTTCCATGCCGACAAGGTGGGCTACCTCACTGGCATGGAGAACCCGAGTCCGGTGTCCGCGCACAGCACCCCGGGCGGTCGCGTTACACATCTCGACCACACGCTGATCTCGGCGCAAAACCCGCAAGATGACGTGAAGTTCCTAACCGAAGTACTTGATTTTTCTTTGACGGAGAAAGTCATCGATCCGGCCGGCAATACCCTCGCCGCCTTCCTTACGTGCAGCCACACCATGCACGACCTGGCGATCGGTCCGGGTCCGGACGGTACGTTTCACCATATGGCGTTCGGTATGGATAGCCGCACCGAGGTCATCCACGGCGTGGACCTGCTGAAGGAAAAAGCCGTCCCAGCCCTCGAATACGGCATTACCCGCCATGGCATCGCGGGCGTGACCACCATTTACTTTCACGACCCGTCCGGCAATCGCAACGAGTTCTACAACGGTGCCTATCTGGCCCCTGGCGCCCCTGGCTGGGTGCCACCCATCGTCTGGCAGGCGGAACACTTTCCCCGTGGCGCTTTCTATTACGAGAACGCCGTACCGGAGACGTTTTTCGCCGAAGTCACCTGACCCGGCGGACCGGCGACAAGACACAACAACAGTGGCCCGCCGCGGCGGGCGAAGGAGACTCGGAGAACCCCGGCATGGCCCTGAAACACGGCGGCATTATCCGCATTGCCTATGTGCGTCTGGCACTGAACGACTCGCGCCTGCGCCAGGCGCAGTTTTTCTATTGTGATTCTCTGGGACTGGTCGAAACCTCACGCCAACCGGATCGCCTCTACCTGCGCTGCTGGCACGAGGCCTTCCCCTACAGTCTGGTGCTGGACGAAGCACCCGAGAACCGGCTGGTCGAGATTGGTTTTCAGGTCCGCGATACGGGCGACCTCGCCTTGCTGACGTCCAAGGTCGAGCAAGCCGGCGTCGTCATCACGCGCGAGCCAGCAGGTGTTTTGTCGGGCATGGGCGAGTCGATCACCTTTGCCATCCCCGGCGGCCCGACGCTGCGCCTGTTCGCCGAGTTGTCACAGATCGGCTACATGACCGGCTTCGACTCACCCGACTGGGTGACGCCGCGGGCGCTGCGTGGTACCCCGGCGCCATTTTTCCTGAACCACGCCGGCATCACGGTGGCAGACCCAAAGGCGGCGGTGGATTTTCTGACCCAGGCGTTGGGCTTCGTGATTTCCGAGCGCATCGACAGCGACGACGGGCAGCGGCTGCTGTCGGCGCTGGTGTTTCGCATGCAAAAGGAAGCCGGCGGCCAGGAACTGGCGATCTTCCCCGGCCCGGCCGGGCGCCTGCACCACATCGCCTTTACCAAGGAAGACCCGAACGACATCCTGATCGACGGCCAGTACCTGCGCGAAGCCGGCGTGAACATCGACATCTACGGCCCGACCCGCCAGTCCTACGGCAAGACCTTCTCCCTGCACTTCCATGATCCGTTCGGCGTGCGCCTGGAACTGTGCTCAGGAGGACGTATCACCGAGGTCCACCCCGAGTTCGAGGCCGTGCGCTGGACCGAATCGCAACTGGGCAAGGCGCTGTCGTACTTCGACCGGGATCTGCAAGCGGCATTCCTGGAGCCTTCGTTATAGGACGCCGACCCATACCGGTCGGTCTTCGGACCCCGGGGAAGCGCTGAGTAAAGCGGTAGTTTCCTAGATCACGAGCGCGCCTCGCTCCAGCAGCAGCGCGCGCAGCACCGAACGGTGGCAGCGGGCTTCGTGCTCGCAGTAACAGCCCACCGAGAAGTCCGCGTGCCGCGACAGGATGGCCAGCAGCTCCAGCGTCCGACTGTTTTGTGGACTGGCCATTTCAATGCGGTAGCGCTTGACGAAAGTTGTCCACTGCGCATCGGTGGCGGCCTGTAGCCCAAGGCGCACGGTATTGGCACTCGGCGCCAGATCGGGGTACCAGACGTCGTACCAGTCCTGTGCCGCGAACTGGCTTTTCGGCACCCCTCTTGGTGGCCGGCGGACGGTCCCTATACGCGTCCCCTCGTCTTCTTGCCGTGGACTGCCCAGCCTCACTATGCGAACTGCCAAGATTGTCTTCCAGTGCGGCGTTAACGCCGTATGGCACGGGCCGATATTGGACTGGCATCGAAACGTGGCCCGTTACCGGCGTCGGCGATCACGCTCAGGCAAATTGTCACTCCTGGAACGTGTTGCTGGCCGAGATTTCGACACCTGCCGGATAGACCATCCAGTGCTGGGCGGATCGGGTTGATAATGGCGTTTGATGTCAAGCCAACTCGGGTCATCGAAAGTCCCGCCGGCGATGCCACGTGCTCCTGGAAGGACCTCGACAGTCCAGGGACGGTGGCGCCGCAGCTTCGGCAGAACTCCATGCTCAGGGGACGGGCGGTTTCGTCGGAACGGTGTTCGTGCATCTGGAGCTGGCCGGACAGAATCTGGACGTCGTTCGCGCCGAAGCAAGCCGATACGAACGCACTGCCCTCGCGGTGCTGTCTTGCGTTTAACGAGCCCCAGGGACGCACAGGCGTCCCTGGGGTGCAACGTTTTTATTACTTGGGTTCCAGGCCCCAACGGGCGAAATTGGCCAACACCTTTTCCTTCACCGCGTCTGGATAGGTGTTCTTGAACGCCAGGCGATGCGGTCGCTGCTCGGCTTTCCATTCGATGGGCCAGGTGCAATCAAACAACACGTTGCCACCACCGGCACCCAGCTCGCGCAGCGGATGACCGGCGATGTATGGCGTCAGCGGGCTGTTGATGTATCCGGGATGAATGTGGATGTCGCGCACCGGGTTGCACTTGGTACACATGGCGTGGAACACCTCGCCCAGATTCCAGGGGTCGACGTCCTCGTCGACCACGATCACGTACGGGAAGTAGCTGGCGTTGCGATCAGTCCAGCTGACGCTGGAAATCAGCTGCGGAATCCCGGCATACGGGGTCTTGGTGGACACTACCACCGCGTGACAGCCACTGAACTCCGGCACCGCCACATCCACGATTGGTACGCCCTTGGCGCGCAGCGCTTCCTTGACGCTGGCGGCGACTTCCAGCACCCACATGACAGCATCGTCCACCGGAACGCCAAGACAGGTGGCCGGCAGGATGGGGTTGCTGCGGTAGGTCAGCGCCGTCAGGCGAAACACCGGCCGGGCATTGGTGCCCGACACCACGTAACCGGGGTACTCGCCAAACGGCCCTTCTTCTTTTTCATCGTTGGGGCTGACCGTGCCTTCGAGCACGATTTCGGCATTCGCCGGCACGTACAGGTCCACTGTTTTGCACTTGACCAGCTGCACCGGCTCGCCGCGGATGCCACCGACCACGTCCACTTCCGACACGCCGGGCGGCACGCTGGATGAGGCCACGATGTTGTGCATGGGGTCGCCGCCAAAGAACATGGCGTATTCCATCACCTTGTCCGCGGCGCGATATTTCTTGAGGATTTGCCCGCCCTGGTTCAGCGGCCCCAACCACAGGCCAGTGCTCTTCTTGTCGTGCTTCATGCCCCGGTAGGTGCCCCAGTTCACCCAGTCGGTATCGAAGTCCTTGCAGACACCGATGTTGAGGGTGCCGATATAGGGGCCACCGTCCTGCGGATGTAGCTTGGCCACCGGCAGCAGGTCCAGATCCACGTCCTCGCCCAGCAGCACGTTCTCCTGGCAACTGCCGGTCGGCACGACCACCGGCTTGATGCGTTTGCCGTGCAGGGCATCGGCGAAGGTGTCGGTCAGTACCGAATACGGGGTGTCCGCCGGCAGGCCAAAGGCGATGGCGATACGTTCCTTGGTGGCAAACGGGCCGCCCAGCAGGCTGGCCCCGGGCATGGCGCCCTTAAGATTGGTAAACAGCTGCGCGGGTGCCTGGCGCTCGTTGGCCAGGCGCATGATCGCGCCAGCTTCAGTCAGTGGGTCGATCTGTTCGTCAATGCGCACGGCGTGGCCGGTACGTTCAAGCTCGTGTATCCAGGCGCGGAAGTCCATCAGCCCGGTATGGGTCGGGGTCTGGGTTCTCTGGTCCATGTCTTTATCTCCTTCCTAATAGTGATGCATAGCTACCCGCTTCCTGCGCGAATGGGAAAGCAGTGCATCGTGCACGGCCAGCCGCCAGCGTCACGGTCGGGGTGTGCCTGGCAGCTCCCGGGTTCCCGACCGAGTGTTTGTTATAGACCTCACTCGAACACTGCGCAATGGCGGCGCCCAGGCTGCTACATTACGCAGGCGACCAGCCCTCGCCGAAGGGTCAAGGTCCGCGGCGCGCAACAAAGCATTGCGCGTCCAGTTTCATGAACAAATAATCCAAGCGATCAAGAGGAGCGCCATGAGTACCTACCAGACTGTCCTGTTGGATATCAAGGACACCGCCGCCTACGTCACCTTCAACCGCACGAGCTTCATGCAGATGATGAGAAACATGTTCGGCAACACCGTCCATTCGTTCGGCTTCGGCGGGCTCACGCTCACCAACGTCAACCACCGGATCCCG
>CAZZHF010000119.1:0-8218 GCA_964653545.1 uncultured Gammaproteobacteria bacterium
GACGCCGGTGCAGTTCGTGCTGCAGGCCGACACCTGGGATGACCTGCAGGGAGCGGTCGACGGCCTGATGGCGCGCGCCAGCCAGAACCCGGCGCTGTTGAACCTGGATACGGACCTGAAGCTGAACAAGCCGCAGCTGAAGCTGGACGTGAATCGCGACAAGCTGGCCAATGTCGGCATCAGTGCGGCGGACGTCGGACGCACCCTGGAGACGCTGCTCGGTGGACGGGAAGTGACGCGCTTCAAGCGTGCCGGCAAGCAATACGACGTGATCGTAAAACTGGCCGACGACGCGCGCCGCCAGCCGACCGATCTGACCGACATTTATCTGCGCGCCGGCGATGGCTCGCTGGTGCAGGTGGACAATCTGGTCAGTCTGCGCGAGGCAGTGGCGCCGCGCGAGCTGAACCATTTTAACCGCTTGCGGGCGGCCAAGATCAGCGCCAACATCGCTCCTGGCCACGCCATGGGCGAGGTGCTCGACTGGATGGCGATGCAGGCCAAGGACCTGATGCCGCCCGGTGGGCGCATCGACTACGACGGAGTTTCCCGCGAATTCCGGGAGGCCAGCCAGGCGCTGGCGCTCACCTTTGGGCTGGCGCTGGCGTTCATTTATCTGGTGCTGTCGGCGCAGTTCGAGAGCTTCCGGGATCCGCTGGTGATCCTGCTGTCGGTACCGCTGGCCATCGCCGGGGCGGTGGCGGCGCTGTACCTCACCGGCAATACGCTGAACGTGTACAGCCAGATCGGCATGGTGATGCTGATCGGCCTGACGGCCAAGAACGGTATTCTGATCGTCGAGTTCACGCGCCAGTTGCGCGCTACTGGCATGGCCGCGCGCGATGCCCTGGTGCAGGCGTCCGTTCTGCGCCTGCGGCCGATCCTGATGACCTCCGCAACCATGCTGCTCGCCGCCGTGCCGCTGGCTCTCGCCCGTGGCGCCGGGGCGGAGAGCCGGCATCCGATCGGCTGGGTCATTATCGGTGGCCTTCTGATCGGCACGCTGTTCAGTCTGTACGTGGTGCCGGCGGTGTACCTGCTGCTTTCCGGCCGGCAGCCGGCGCGGAAAACCGGCGCTCAAGCGCTGCCGCACCCGGCCTGACCGGTGGCTTCACCGGGCTCTTTGGCGCGGCCGGGTGTCGCGTTGGCGCTGATACCGCTCGCAAGTTTCCTGGGGCCGTTCATCGCCACGGCTATCGTGGTGGCGCTGCCCCAGATAACGGCTGAACGCAGTCTTACTTTGGCCCAGGCGGGCTGGTACACCAGCGCCTATTTTGTGGCGGCGGCGGTGTTCATGATGCCGGTGTCCCGCGCCGGGGATCTTTATGGTCGCGGGCCGGTGCTGGCCCTGGGCGCGGCGCTGATTGCCGTGACCAGTCTGCTGGGGGCCTGGGTCGCCGATCCCTACGCCCAGATTGCATTGCGACTGCTGCAGGGCGCGGGCTCGGCCTGCGTGTTTGGCACCGGGCCGGCACTGCTGGCGCAGCTGGTACCGCCCGAGCGCCGCGGCCAGGCACTGGGCATCAACATCACCGTGACCTATATCGGCCTCACCGCTGGCCCGGCCTTGGGCGGGGTGCTGAGTCAGGTGTTCGGGTGGCAGTCGATTTTCTACCTCACCGGCGGGTTGGGCCTGGGTGTGACGCTGGCGCTCTGGTGGTTCCTGCCACGGTCCGCGGCAACCGCGCCGGGCGCGCGTTTCGACGCCTTGGGGGCGGTGTTGCTCGGTGCGGCACTGGGCTTTTTCTGGTTGGCCAGCGGTCGGCCACAGCACTGGGACGCGGTGGCGTTGCTGCTGCTCGCCGGGCTGTCGCTGTGGGCGTTCGTGGGCCATCAGCGGCGCGTGGACAGTCCGTTGATCGATCTGCGGCTGCTGGCGCCGGGGCAGGCGCTGCGCTACTCCACGGGGGCGGCCTTGCTGCATTACAGCGGCGTGTTTGGTCTGAGCTACGTACTGAGCCTGGCCTTGCAACACGGGGTGGGCAGCGGCGCGGCGCGCACCGGACTGCTGCTGGCGGTGCAGCCGGTACTGCAAACCTTGCTGGCAGCACCCGCCGGGCGCCTGGCGGACCGCTTCCCGGCGCGTCATTTAACGGTGAGCGGCCTGTGCCTGACCAGTGCCGGGCTGGCGCTGGTCACACTGGTCGGTGTTACCGGTGCCTACGGCCTGCTGCCGGTGGCGCTGGCCTGTATCGGGATCGGCACGGCGCTGTTCGTGCCACCGAATCAGCACGCCGCTTTGGCGGCCGTTCCACCGTCGGCGTTCGGCCTGGCGGCCGGTCTCATGCAGACCTCGCGACTGGTAGGGCAAATGGCCAGCATGGCGCTCGCGGTATTGCTGTTGGGGCTGTTACAGCCGCACGGCGCTGAGGATTACCGCTTTGCCCTGGCAGTGAGTGGGGGCGTTTTTCTGGTCCTGTGCCTGGGCGCGCTGGCGACCTCGGCGCGCCGACCGGCGCCGCGCGCCGTTACGAATACAGCCTGAGCCGGCTGCCGAAACCGCGCTCGGCGGGCCTAGGACGCATCCCCAAGTTTCTGCAATACCTGTTTGGAGGGGGCGTGCTTGGCGTCGATGGCCAGTGCCTCGCGAAAGGCTTTCTTTGCCTGGTCGGTCTTGCGCTGGTCCAGGTAGACCAGGCCCAGGTGGTATTTCACGTCGGCCAGCGGCGGTTTCATCGTCGCGGCTTTCTCAAGCACGGTTTCCGCCTCGGAGAACTTGCGCTGCGCCCGGTAGACCCAGCCCTGTGTGTCCCTAAAAGCGGCGCTGTCGGGCGCCAGCTTGACCGCCGTGGCGGCCCACTGCTCGGCCTGGCCCAGGTTGCCGCCCGACTCGGTCTGCATCCAGGCCAGGTTGTTGTAGGCCGGCGCGAAGTTGGCATCCAGCGCGATGGTCTGTTCATACGCCTCGCTGGCCTCGGTGTGGCGCTTTAGCAGCTGCAGGGCCGCGCCGCGCTTGAAGACGGCGGATGCGCTCTTGACGTCAGCCGCTACCGCCTGGTCGAAAAGCGCCAGCGCGGCTTCGGCCTTACCCTGGCCGAGCAGCACATCGCCCTTGTCGAGCAGGGCCGGCACGAAATTCGGCTGCACCTTCAGGGCGGCGTCGAGGGACGCCAGGGCGGCGTCGGTCTGGTCGCGGCCGAGTTGCATACGGGCCAGCGCGTGCAGCGGCAATGGCAGGGTGGGCGCCAGCTCGGCGGATGTGTTGAACTCCGCTTCGGCTTCCTTGAACTGGCCGGTCGCGGCCAGTGCCGAGGCCAGGCCGTGGTGGGCGCCAGCGTGCTTGGGGTCGATGGCGACGGCTGCGCGGTAGGCGGCGATAGCGTCGCTGGGCCGCTTCAGGGAATTGGCGTAGAGATCGCCCAGATTGAGCTGCGCGAGCAGACTGTTGGGATTGAGTTCAATGGCTTTCTTGAGGGCAGCTTCAGTCGCAGGGTAGTCCTTGCCAGCAAAATGAAACAACGATAGCGCCTGATGCACACCGTGATCGTTCGGTGCCACCGCTAGCGCCTTGTCCAGCCATGTCTTGGCCTCCGCACGTGAGCCACGGCGCAGGGCGATATCGGCAAGACCGATCAGCGGTTGTGGCATTCGCAGATTGGCCGCGTTGGCGGCTTTGAACGCCTGTTCGGCGCTGTCAACGTCGCCCTTGCGCAGCGCTCCTATCCCGACGGTATAGATTTCCATAGCCGGATCCGCTTGGCCATGCAACAGATGGACGGGCGCTTCAGGGGCCATGAGCGCAGCGTGGGCCGGCGGCTGGGACAGCAGCAGGGCGAGAAAGGTATACAGGACAAGGCGATTCATGTAGCACTCCCGGGCAACAAAAAAGCCCTCGCCCGGCAACGGGCGAGGGCTTTGATTCTGCCACCCGCGATGGTTGGGGGGCTCAGACCAGGATTAGGCGGCCTTACGTCGGCGCAGCCCGGCCAGACCCACCAAGCCCGCGCCCAGCAGGCCGAGCGTGGCCGGGGCCGGGACAGATTGGCGGCCACCCGTCAAGTGAAACGCCACTTCGCCGATCGCACAGCTGTCGAAGGTGCCGGGCACGGGCTGCGGGCAGTTAGTCATGTCGAGCCTGATATATTGCAGTGCGGTGGACGACCACGAGAACACGTCCGCAAGGTAGCTGGGGCCAATGGTGCCAAGCGGGTTATCGGTGGGCGTGAGCCCCGATAACAGCAATGTCCATGTGCTGGCGTCGGTCGAGCCGTACAGATCCAGCGAGCCAATGCCTGAGGTTTCCTCGTTCCACAGCGCCATGCCAATGGTGGTCTGCACACTGCCCAAGTCGTAATAAACCGACGCCGACGTAGTGCCGGAATTGCTGAACCATTCAAAGCCGTCGAATACGTTGGTGTGTAGGTCGCCGGATGCGATGTAGGTCTCGAAATCGGTCACGCCGCTGGTGTAGCCGGCCGACAGGCCAGATTGGTCGAAGGTTTCCGTCAGCGTGCCAAAACCGGGACCGCCACTGAGGATCGTGCCGCTTACCGCGCTTACGATTACGCCAGCCTGCGCCGACGAAGCAAGCGCCAAGCTGGCGAGGCCCAGTGCCACGAGAGAACCGATGGCTTTGAATTTCTGCTTCATTGGCGTCTTCCCCTGGATTTATTTGAGGTAGGTCAGTCTGGCCATAACCGCGAGCGCGCCATGACCTTATCAAAGTGGTCTGCAAAGCCCATGCCAATTAAATATTTTGCAAATAAAACATAGGGTTGAAATTTATTGTCGCCGGCCCCTTTTTTTTTTGTTGAAGATTGTAAAAACTCCTGACAACCAGTGTGGTCTTAGCTGCTCTTATCGCTCAAACGTTGGCACTGTGATCGCTCGGATAAATTAAACAATATCCATAAAAACAACTTGTTGATGATAATTGTCCAGATGTAAAAATGCCTGACACTCAAGCCTAATCGTGAGCGCGGAGAGTCGCCCATTGCGTTGGATCAGCATTGAATTCCCGGCCCCGGCACTGCGTCACGACGCCGTATGCAAACTGCTGGAGGCCGCCGGGGCGCGGGCCATCACAAGCCTCGATGCCGGGGACAGGCCCCTTCTGGAACCCGCGCCCGGCGAAATGCCGCTGTGGGCGCAAGTGCGGCTAAGCGCATTGTTCGCTGGTGATTACGACGCTGGTCCGCTGATGGCTTTGCTGGCCGCCGCCGGGGTGGAGGAGGTGGTGTGCCAGCAAGTGGCGGACCAGGACTGGGCGCGTAGTGGCCAGGACGTGACGCCACGGCACTTCGGTGGGCGGCTCTGGGTATGTCCAACGGGCGTGGCGCCGCCAGTCCCGGGTGCGCTGGTGTTGCGCCTGGATGCCGGGCTGGCGTTTGGCACCGGCTCGCACGCGACCACCGGTCTTTGTCTGCGCTGGCTGGCGCGGCGGCCATTGGCCGGCCTGGAAGTCATCGACTATGGCTGTGGGTCGGGCATTCTGGCGGTGGCGGCGGCGCTGCTGGGCGCCCGTCAGGTGTGGGCGGTGGATATCGACCCGCAGGCGCTGCGGGCGACGATCAACAATGCCGCCCGCAACGGGGTGGCCGAGCGTTTGCAGGTGTTGGCGCCAGAGCACCTGCCGATGCTGTCGGTGGATCTGATGGTTGCCAACATCCTTGCGCCGATTCTGGTGGACCTCGCGCCGCGCTTGATTTCCATGCTGCGTCCGGGCGGGGCTTTGTTACTATCCGGCGTGCTCGAATCCCAGGTCGTCGATGTCGTGGCGGCATTTGGGCCGCAGATGAAATTTTTGACACCGGTCCTGGACCAGGGCTGGGCCTGCATTGAGGGGATCAGACAGTGAGCTTGGAATCCTTGTTACTGCGGTGTCCGGCGTGTGGCACGGTGTTTCGCGCCCCGGCCCGGCTACCGGATCACGGCCGAGTGCGCTGCGGCGTGTGTCAGGAAATCTTCGCCGCGCAGGTGGCGCCTTCCATAGAGCCGTTGCCGGATATATCCGTGAAATCGGGGGCTCCGCGCCCGGCCTACGTTTCCGCCCCTGCTGCGCCCTTGCCGAGCATGGCCGGGGGTCTGCTGCGTTTCTGCTTGCTGGTGCTGCTGATGCTGGGACTGGCGGGTCAGCTGGCGTGGTTGGCGCGCAATCGTCTGGCTGAGGTGCCCAGCCTGCGCCCGTGGCTGGCAACCGCCTGCGAGCGGCTGGACTGCCGGCTGCCGGCATATCACGACCTGCAGGCCATCCGCCTGACCGAGGCGCGCGTGACCTCGCACCCGGACTATGGCAGCGCGTTACTGGCGGTGGTGACGCTGTACAACGAGGCGCCTCTGGCACAGCCATGGCCGCGACTGGCGTTGGCATTGACCGCGCCGGATGAAGCAGCGGTGGCCGAGCGCATCTTCGAGCCGGCCGAGTTCCTGCCGGCCGAGCGACAGGGCGAGGCGCTGTTCGCGTCCGGCGCGACGGTGGAGGTTCGCCTGCCGCTGGCTGACCCCGGCACAGCGGCGGCTGGCTTTAAGTTCTCGCTGTACTAGCGGCCGTCTGGGGGGCATCGAGCTGGTCTGTGCGGGGTCATCGGCGAACCCAGAGCCCGATTCCCACACGGCTGTATCTAGCATGCCTGACGACAACACGGTAGTCGCGGGGTGACCGGAACCGCGAGCCAACGCGAACGAATTTTCGGCTACCATGGCTGCCCGGTCGTTGCCGACAGGCGTAACGGACCGGCAAAAAAAGCCGTTTGTAGATTCGCGGTCACGCACTGCGGGGGCTTGCTGTTCCCGACGGGGTGGATGTGCAGGGGAGGCCTTTGATGAAGCCGGCAAATGTCAGCGCGCAAATCGAGGAGTTGGCGACCCTGGGGGGCGATGCGGTCGGTTGTCAGCCACTGGCGCAGTGTATGGAGATGACGGTACGTCGCTACCTGGACGACCTCGGTCACAGTGATCCCACCAATCTTTATCAGTTGTTGCTGACGCAGATCGAGAAGCCCTTGCTGGCGGTGGTGATGGAAAAGGCCCGCGGCAACCGTTGCCGGGCGGCCGATATGCTTGGCATAAACCGCAATACGCTGCGTAAGAAATTGCAGCAGTACGGTTTCTGACATCCGCTTTATAACCGGTCCAGTTTCATGAAGCCGCCACCAAGCGGCTATCTCTTCGCCGCAGGTTCAACGTGACACATTCGGTACGCCGCGCCCTGATCAGCGTGTCCGACAAGGCCGGCGTGGTCGATCTGGCGCGCCGTCTTGCCGGTCTTGGTATCGAACTGGTATCCACCGGCGGCACCTGCCGCGCGCTGCGCGAGGCGGGCCTTGCCCTTCGCGAGGTGGCCGAGCTGACCGGTTTCCCGGAAATCATGGACGGGCGGGTCAAGACCCTGCACCCGAGGATCCACGGCGGCCTGCTGGGCCGGCGCGGCACCGACGATGCGGTGATGGCCCAGCACGGTATTGGCGCCTTCGACCTGCTGGTGCTGAACCTGTACCCGTTCGAGGCCACCGTGGCGCGGCCGGACTGCACCCTGGATGAGGCGGTCGAGCAGATCGACATTGGCGGCCCGGCCATGCTGCGCGCGGCGGCCAAGAATTTCCGCCACCTGGCGGTGCTGACCGAGCCCGGCCAGTACGCGGCGGCGCTGGAGCAGATCGAGGCGAGCGGCGGGGTAGGGGATGCGCAGCGTTTCGCGCTGGCGGTGGCGGCCTTCAACCATGTTGCCAACTACGACGCGGCGATCAGCGACTACCTGTCGGCGATCCGCCCGGACGGCACGCGGGCGCAGTTTCCGGATCAGGCCAACGGCCGTTTCGTGAAGGTGATGGACCTGCGCTACGGCGAGAACCCGCACCAGCAGGCGGCCTTCTACCGCGACCTGCAGCCGGCGCCGGGCACGCTGGCGACGTTTCGCCAGTTGCAGGGCAAGGAATTGTCCTACAACAACATCGCCGACGCCGATGCCGCCTGGGAGGCGGTGCGCGGTTTCGAGGCGCCGGCCTGCGTGATCGTCAAGCACGCCAATCCGTGCGGCGTGGCGCTGGGCGCGGACCCGGCGGATGCCTACGCGAAAGCCCATGCTTGCGACCCGACCTCGGCGTTTGGCGGCATCATCGCCTTCAACCGGCCGCTGGATGAAGCCGCGGCGCGGGCCATCGTCGGCCGACAGTTCGCGGAGGTGCTGATTGCGCCTGCGGTCACGCCGCAGGCCCTGGCCGCCACAGCCGGCAAGCCGAACATCCGCGTGCTGGAAATCCCGCCCGGTGCGGGCCACAAC
>CAZZHF010000120.1:0-8215 GCA_964653545.1 uncultured Gammaproteobacteria bacterium
GGCTGCTGATCGAAGCGCCCCCACAGGACGAGCCCTGGCAGGCGGTCAACGACCGGTTGCGGCGGGCGGTTGCAACGATGCCCTGAGAACCTTGTGTAAGGCGCGTTATCCAGAGCGCCCTAAAACGGAATGTCGTCGTCGAAATCACCACCGAAGTCGTCGGTCTGTTTGGCTGCGGCGGCCGGTTTGCGCGCTTCGCTCGCCGCGGCGCGCGCACGCTCGGGCGTTTCGTCCCCACCCCAGGCACCGCCCTCGTCATCGGATTGTTTGTTCCAGCCACCGCCACCTTCGCCACGGCCCTCGCCACCGCCGAGCATCTGCATGTCGGAGGCGACGATTTCGGTGCTGTAGTGGGTCTGGCCCTCTTTTTCGTATTTGCGGGTTTGCAGACGGCCTTCGATGTACACCGAACGGCCTTTCTTGAGGTACTCGCCGGCTATTTCGCCCAACCTGCCGAACAGCACCACCCGGTGCCACTCGGTGCTTTCCTTTTTCTCACCCGTCTGTTTGTCCTTCCACGAATCGGTGGTGGCGATGGCCAGGTTGGCCACCGCCGCGCCGCCCGCCGTATAGCGCACTTCCGGGTCGCGCCCCAGGTTGCCGATCAGAATTACCTTGTTTACTCCGCGCGCCATGATTGCCTCCGTATGCCGATTACTCTCACGCTATCTTGAACCGTTCCAGACTGGCTGGCTCGAAACGCGTGCCGTCCACGCGCAAATAGGCCACCCCCTCCTCCGGGATCACCACTGCTTCCGCCACCCCGGTCAGGGCAGTCAGCTCGCTGGTAAGGCTGCGCGCCCGCGCCGCGGTGACATTACCAACCTCGATCAGACGCGTCTGCAAGGGTGTCGGCGGACGCAGTCCGATCGCTACCGCCAGCCACACCACGCACACGCCCAGCCCACCCAGGAACACCCCCTGCGCACCATACTGCCCGCGCAGCCAGCCGGCGCCCACGCCACCGATGAAGGCGCCCAGGAATTGCGCGGTGGAATACAGCCCCATCGCGGTGCCGCGCCCGGCGATGGGCGCCAAACGCGACATGATCGACGGCAGCGTCGCCTCCAGCACGTTGAACGCGGTCAGGAACGCCACCAGCCCGGCCGCCACCGCCCACAGGGTATGGCTGGCTTCGACCAGCAGCAGCAAGCCCCCCGCGAGCAGGCCGATCATGGCGATAAATACCGACTTCAGCTGATGTCGCTTTTCGGCATAGACGATCAGCGGCACCATGGCGACGATCGATAACAATACCGTAGGCAGGTACAGCCAGGGATGCTGCGAGGGCGCCAGATTCAGCCCATCGCGCAGCAGCGGCGGCAATGCAACGAAGGTGGCGGTCATCAGGATATGCAGCGCCATGATGCTGAAATCGAGCCGCAGCAGGTGCGGATCGGTGAGCGCGGCGCGAAACTGCTGGCCCGATTGTCCCACCGGGCGCGTGGTGACCGGCGTGGGCACGGCAAGCCACAGCACGGCAATCATCGTGGCCGCCAGGGCTGCGATCAGCACGAACAGGCCCGGCACCTGCAGCCAGGCGGCCAGCACCGGACCCAGCGGCAGCGCTATCAGGTAGGAGCCGCCGATGCTGATGCCGATTACCGCCATGCCCTTGGTGCGCTGCTCCGGGCGTAGCAGATCGGCCAGCAGCGCCATGATCGGCGCCGCTACCGCGCCCGCCCCCTGCAACGCACGCCCGACAATAATGCCGTTTGCACTCTGCGCCACCGCGGCCAGCAGGCTGCCGACGGCAAACAGCCCCAGACCCAGGGTGATGATCTGTTTGCGACCAAAGTGGTCGGACAAGGTGCCGAACGGCAGCCCGAACAAGGCCTGCGTGAAACCGTACATGCCCACCGCCAGGCCGACTTTGAGCGGTGTGGAGCCCGGCAATCCCTCCACGTACAGGGCCAGCACCGGCAGCAGCAGAAACAGACCCAGCATGCGCAAGATATAGATGACCGACAGGGTGCCGGTAACGCGCCGTTCGCTGGAATTCATGGGTATCGGTGCCAATGGATACAGGTCGACAGCACCGAAAGTGCGTGCCGGGCCGGCATTATCTGGCCGCAGGTCGCCTCGCCACAAGGCAAGCACGCGGACGCTGACCGGCACCGCAATCGTTACGCAGGCCGTGAAGGCCTGTGCGTCGGTCGCTTCGCCCCGGCAAATGCGGCACTGGCCCCCGCGGGACATGACCGGTCCGGTCAGTGCCAGAAGTCGGCCGTCGGCCTGCTACCATCGCACGTTTACCCAATCGAGCCCGAACCGCCGCATGCACAGCCCTGATGAAGGCCCGCCCGCAATCCGTATCCGTGGTGCGCGTACCCACAACCTGAAGAACATCGACCTCGACCTGCCGCGCGACCGGTTGACCGTCATCACCGGCCCTTCCGGGTCCGGCAAGTCCTCGCTGGCCTTCGACACCCTGTACGCCGAGGGTCAGCGCCGCTACGTGGAGTCGCTGTCGGCCTACGCGCGCCAGTTCCTGTCGGTGATGGAAAAACCCGATGTCGACCACATTGAGGGTCTGTCGCCGGCCATTTCCATCGAACAGAAGAGCACCTCGCACAACCCGCGCTCGACGGTCGGCACCATTACCGAGATTCACGATTACCTGCGCCTGCTGTTTGCGCGGGTCGGCGAACCTCAGTGCCCGGACCACGGCGCCGTGCTGCGCGCGCAGACCGTGAGCCAGATGGTGGACACGCTGCTGGCGCTGCCGCCGGAAACGCGCGTCATGCTGCTGGCGCCGGTGGTGGCCGGCCGCAAGGGCGAGCATGCGCAGTTACTGGATGGCCTGCGCGGGCGCGGTTATGTGCGCGCCCGGATTGATGGCCACCTGGTGGAACTCGATCAGGCGCCGGTGCTCGATGGCAAGCGCAAACACGATGTTGAGGTGGTCGTTGACCGCCTGCGCGTGCGCCCGGACGCCCAGCAGCGCCTGGCCGATTCGTTTGAGGCGGCGGTCAAGCTGGGTGAGGGCATCGTCAGGGTGGCCTTTCTCGACGAGCCACAACCGGAGCTGCTGTTCTCGGCCCGCTATGCCTGCCCGCAGTGCGGCTATTCGGTAGCCGATCTCGAACCGCGGTTGTTCTCTTTCAACAACCCGGCCGGCGCCTGCCCGGAGTGCGACGGCCTCGGCCTGGCGCAGTTTTTCGACCCACAGCGCATTGTGTCCGACCCCAGCCTCAGCCTTGCCGCCGGTGCCATACCCGGCTGGGACCGGCGCAACACCTACTACCTGCACATCCTGCAGAGCCTGGCGCGGCACTACGACTTCGACCTCGAAACGCCGTTCGAGGAGCTGCCCGACCTGCACCAGCAGGCGATCCTGTTTGGCAGTGGCGAGGAGGAAATCGTCTTCACCTACGCGACCCCGAGTGGCCGCAGCAAGCGCAAGCGGCACCCGTTCGAGGGCATCGTCAACAATTTTTCCCGCCGCTATCGGGAGACCGACTCCAGCGCCGTGCGCGAGCACCTGGCGCGTTTTCTGGGCAACCGGCCGTGCGTAGGCTGTGGCGGCAGCCGGCTGCGACGGGAGGCGCGCAATGTTTTCGTGGCCGGTCGCAACCTGCCGGAACTGGTGGCGGTGCCGGTGGGCCAGTCGATCACCTTTTTTCGTGAACTGGAACTGCCCGGCGCACGCGGCACCATCGCCCAAAAGATCCTGCGCGAGATCGAATCCCGGCTGGGCTTTCTGGTCAACGTCGGGCTCGAATACCTGACCCTGGCGCGCTCCGCCGATACCTTGTCCGGCGGCGAAGCGCAGCGCATCCGCCTGGCAAGCCAGATCGGCGCCGGGCTGGTCGGCGTGCTGTACGTGCTGGACGAGCCGTCGATCGGCCTGCACCAGCGCGACAATCAGCGCCTGCTGTCCACCCTCACCTATCTGCGCGACCTCGGCAACACCGTCATCGTCATCGAGCACGACGAGGAGGCCATGCAACTGGCCGATCACATCGTCGACATGGGTCCTGGGGCCGGCGCGCATGGTGGCTACATCATTGCCGAAGGACGGCCCACCGACATCATGGCCAATCCGGCCTCGATCACCGGCCAGTACCTGTCCGGCCGGCGCGCCATTGCGCTGCCGACGCAGCGCCGCCAGCCGGACCCCGAGCGGATGCTGTGCATCGAGGGCGCCAATGGCAACAACCTGTGCGATGTCACGGCCAGCATTCCGCTGGGTCTGATGACCTGTATCACCGGCGTGTCCGGTTCGGGCAAGTCCACCCTGATCAACGAAACGCTCTACAAGGCCGTGGCGCAACGCCTCAACCACGCTCGTGACGAGCCGGCTCCCTACCAGGCCATCCATGGCCTGAGCCTGATCGACAAGGTGGTCAATATCGATCAAAGCCCAATTGGCCGAACACCGCGTTCAAATCCGGCAACTTACACCGGATTATTCACACCGATCCGAGACATATTGTCCGGCACCCCGGAAGCCCGCGCCCGCGCCTACGGGCCGGGCCGTTTCAGCTTCAACGTGGCCGGTGGACGCTGCGAGGCCTGCCAGGGCGACGGCATGCTGAAAGTGGAAATGCACTTCCTGGCCGACATCTATGTGCCGTGTGACGTATGTCACGGGCAGCGCTACAACCGCGAAACCTTGGAGATTGAATACAAGGGCCGGAACATCCACCAGATCCTCGACATGACCATCGAGCAGGCGGGCGAGTTTTTCAGCGCGGTACCCATGGTGAAACGCAAGCTGGACACCCTCAGTGCCGTGGGCCTGGGTTATGTGCGTCTGGGGCAGGCTGCCACTACCCTGTCCGGTGGCGAGGCACAGCGCGTGAAACTGTCGCGCGAGCTGTCCAAGCGCGACACCGGAAGAACCCTGTACATCCTTGACGAACCCACCACCGGCCTGCATTTTCAGGATATCGAGTTACTCCTGGGCGTGCTCACGCGCCTGCGCGACGACGGCAACACCCTGGTGGTGATTGAGCACAACCTGGACGTCATCAAAACCGCCGACTGGGTGATCGACCTCGGCCCGGAGGGCGGCAGCGGCGGCGGCCAGCTGGTCGCCTGTGGCACACCGGAGGATCTGGCTCTCGAACCGCGCTCGCATACCGGGCGTTTTCTGGCGCCGTTGTTGCGTCGCCAGGCGGCTGCACAGGCTGGCGATCGGCGCCGCGCGTGACCGCTGAAGCGTCGGCACCGGCCGCGCTGGGTCCTCTGCGGCGGGGCCTGATCTACGCCAGCGCCTTTTTTGGCATCACCACCGAAGCGCTGATCGGCATGTTGATGCCACTGTGGGCGGTGGAACACGGCCTGCCACCAGCGCAGTTAGGCACCGTGGTGGCCATGGCCTCACTCAGCCCGCTGCTGCTGGCTATCCCGGCGGGCGCCCTGTGCGACCGCTACGGCGAGCGGCGCATCATGCTGCTGGCGGCGCTCGGCGTTGGCCTTACCGCCGCCACGTACCCGCTGGTGGATGGCTTCCTGGGCGCCTGCGCGCTGCAATTGCTGGGGGGCCTGGCGCGCAGCATGAGCTGGCTGGCGGCGCAGGCTTACGCCGTGCGTGCCGCGCCCAAGGCCGAGAGCCATACCTTCATGGGTCGTTTCTCGTTTGCCGGCAGCATCGGCATGCTGCTGGCCCCGCTGCTGGCGGGCGTGCTGGTCGCCGGCTATGGCCTGGACGCCGGCTTCCTGCTGATGGCCCTGTGGGGGGGCACCCTGGCACTGGTGACCCTGCCGCTGCCGGACGTGCGCGACAGCCGCAGTACGGACAAGCTGTGGCAGGTGACCACCGGGGCCTACAAAAACGCCCTTCCCCTGCTGTTGCAGGTGCCACTGATGATCGTCATGTTGCTGACCCTGCTGCGTCTGTCCTCGGCGGCGGTCAATGCGTCCTTCTATCCGGTGTACCTGGACCAGATCGGCTTCTCGGCTGCCGCCATCGGCGTCATGTTCGCCTGCATCAACGGCGCCGTTTCGCTCGGTTCGCTGGCCGCGGCGATGGTTATCCGGCGCAGTTCCCTGAATGCGGTACTGTTCGGGTCCATCGCCCTGTCGATGGTGTCGATCAGTCTGGTGCCCTTCGCAAGCACGCACCTGACTGTGGGCCTGCTAAGCGCCCTGCACGGCCTTGGCCTTGGCCTTAGCCTGCCAACACTGCTGACCGTCATCGGCCGGCAAACCGCGCCCAGCCTGCGGGGTCTGGCCATCGGCATGCGTACCCTGTTCAACCGCCTGGGCTACCTGGCGATACCGCTGGTTCTGGGCGGCCTGGTGCATGGCTTTGGACTGCGCGGCGCGTTTTTGGCCACCGGAGCGTTCCTGCTACTCTGCCTGGCTGGCACATACTTATACCTGCGCCGCAGCGGTCTGGCGTACGATTAATCGACTTGCCGGCTTTCCGAGGAGCACCTTAATGAATACCCTGCTAGGTATCCCCTTATCCCCTTTCGTGCGCAAAGTGCGCGTTGTCATGGCCGAAAAAAATCTGCTGTATGACTTGCGGCCGGTGTTTCCCGGCAGCGACGACGCCGAATTTCGCGCCCTGAGCCCACTGGGAAAAATCCCGGCGTTCAGCGACGAGCAGGTCGGCCTGGCTGACTCCAGCGTGATCTGTGCCTACCTCGAAAAATGCCACCCCACCCCGGCTCTGCTGCCTGCCGACCCGGTCGCTTACGCGCACGCGCTGTGGTTCGAGGAATACGCCGATACCAAATTGTTTCACGTCTGCACCGAAGGTTTGTTCTTCGAGCGCATCGTGAAGGGCCGTATGCGCGGCGAACCGGCTGACGAAGCCAAGGTCGCGGCCAGCCTGAAAGAGCTGCCGGCGGTGTGCGACTACCTGGAGCAGAAAATCAGCGCGGGCGCGTTGGGATGCGGCGCCTTCAGCCTGGGCGAGGTGGCGGTCACCACGCAGTTCGTGAACCTGAACCACGCCGGTGAGCAGGTGGATGCGGCCGGCTTCCCCAAACTTGCCGCCCTCTTGCAAAAGACGCTGGCGCGGCCGAGCTTCCAGCTGTGCCTGGAAGACGAAAAGAACCTCATGGCGAGCCTTGGCTAAACCCCTGTGGCGGGCGGCGCGGGCTGCTACGTCAGCCAGCGCCAAAGCTGCCAGGCCGCCACGGTGCGGTACGGCCGCCAGCGTTCCGCGCGCGCCAGGCAGGCGGTCGACGTCGGCAGTTCGGGCCATTCCTCCAGTCGCTGCACGGCACGCCGCAGACCAAGATCGCCGGGCGCGAACACGTCCAGCCGACCCAGGCCGAACATCAAAAACATGTGCACCGTCCACGGCCCGATACCGGGCAGGACGGTCAGCGCCGCGTTGACTGCCAGGTCGTCGGCATCGGCCAGCGCCGCAAGGTCGATGGCGCCCTCCCCGATTGCCCGCGCCAGACCCAGCACGCTGCGCGTCTTGGCCGCCGACAGCCCGCAGCCACGCAGGTCGGCTTCGCTCAGCACCAGTACCGCCTGCGGGGTCGCCGGCATGCCGGTTCGCGCAAACAACCTGGCGGCAATGCTGGCGGCAGCGCGGCTCGACAATTGCTGGCCAATCACCGCCCGCAGCAGGGCTGCAAATGGCTCGCCTTGATAATCCGCCGCGGGCAACGGGCCCAGGCAATTCAACACCGCTGCCAGCGCCGCATCCGCGTCGGCAAGGTAAGCTTCGGCATGGCGCAGAACCGCACCAAAATCCGCGCTATCGGCATTCGTACCTTGAGGACCGAGCATCATGATCGTCGAGCAAATCTATTCCGATAATAACTATCGCAACTTCCATTACCTGATCGCCTGCCCCGACACCGGCGAGGCGCTGGCCATCGACCCCCTGGAAGCCGATCTGGTGCTGGCCAAGGCCGCCGACCGGGGCTGGCGCATCACCCAGGTGCTCAACACCCACGAACACCCGGATCACATTGGCGGCAACGCCCGCGTCATCGCCGCCACCGGCGCCAAGCTGCTGGCCCATGCCGGCGCCAGGGATCGCATCCCCGGCATCGACCGCGGCTTGCACGCTGGCGACGTAATCGCCATCGGCAAGAGCGGCGAACTGGAAGTGCTCGACACCCCCGGCCACACTATGAGCCACGTGTGCCTGTTCTGCCGCGGCGACCAGCCGGGCCTGATCAGCGGCGACACGCTGTTCAATGCCGGCGCCGGCAACTGCCACGGCGGTGGCCACCCCGAGCACCTGTACCACACCTTTGCCAACCAGCTGGCCAAACTGCCGGACGCGACCGTC
>CAZZHF010000121.1:0-751 GCA_964653545.1 uncultured Gammaproteobacteria bacterium
GGCGCTGCGTGCGCACACGCTGTTTCAGCGTGATGTGCACTACGTCGTGAACAACGGCGAGGTGATCATCGTTGATGAGTTCACCGGCAGGCTGATGCCCGGTCGGCGCTGGTCCGAGGGCCTGCACCAGGCGGTCGAGGCCAAGGAAAGCGTGGCCGTCAAGCAGGAAAACCAGACGCTCGCCACCATCACGTTCCAGAACTATTTTCGTCTGTACGACAAGCTGTCCGGCATGACCGGCACCGCTGATACTGAAGCCTTCGAACTGCACAGCATCTACGGGCTTGAGGTGATGGTCGTGCCGACCCACCGGCATATGGTGCGCAAGGACTACGGCGACCAGGTGTTTCTCTCAACCGAGGAGAAATACGACGCGGTACTTGCGGACATTAAAGACTGCCACCTGCGTGGTCAGCCAGTGTTGGTCGGCACGGCGTCGATCGAAACCTCCGAACTGGTGTCGCAGCTTCTGAAGAAGGCTGCCGTCCCGCACCAGGTGCTAAATGCCAAGTATCACGAGCAGGAGGCACAGATCATCGCCGCCGCTGGCGAGACAGGTGCCGTCACTATTGCCACCAATATGGCCGGCCGTGGCACGGATATCGTGCTGGGTGGCAATCTGGAAGCCCGTCTGCACGGCGTCGAGGACCCTGTCGGGCGCGAGCGCGTCCGCAGCGAGTGGCAGGTGCAGCACGACCAAGTGGTGCAGCTCGGTGGTCTGCACGTGGTCGGTACCGAGCGTAACGAGTCG
>CAZZHF010000121.1:761-8209 GCA_964653545.1 uncultured Gammaproteobacteria bacterium
CGGCGCGTAGACAACCAGCTGCGCGGTCGCTCCGGGCGCCAGGGCGACCCCGGTTCGTCGCGCTTTTATTTGTCGCTGCAGGACGACCTGATGCGCATCTTTGCCAGCGAGCGGGTGTCCGGCTGGATGCAAAAGCTGGGTCTGGAACCGGGCGAAGCGATCGAGCATCCATGGGTCTCGCGCGCCATCGAGAATGCCCAGAAGAAAGTCGAAGGCCGCAACTTCGACATGCGCAAGCAGTTGCTCGAATACGACGACATCGCCAACGAGCAGCGCAAGCTGATCTACCAGCAGCGCAACGACCTGCTGGAAGCCGACGACGTGTCGCACATGGTGCAGGCCATGATGAGCGATGTGGTCGGCACGACGGTTGACCGCTATGTGCCGCCGGGCAGCGTGGAAGAGCAATGGGACCTGCCGGGACTCAAAGATGCCTTGCATGGTGAGTTCGATAGCGGCGCTGATCCGGTGGTCCTGGCTGCGGCGCCGGACATCGACGGCCCCGCATTGCGCGCGCGCCTGATTGAGATCGTGGAAGGTGAACTCGCCGCCAAGCAGCAGCGGGTAGAGCCGGCGGTCATGCGTCACTTCGAGAAGGCGGTCATGCTGCAGGTACTGGACAGCCACTGGAAAGACCATCTGGCGGCCATGGATCACTTGCGTCACAGCATTCACCTGCGCGGCTACGCGCAGAAAAACCCCAAGCAGGAATACAAGCGCGAGGCGTTCGTGCTGTTCACACAGATGCTCGATCGTGTCAAGACCGATGTCGCGACCACGCTACTACGGGTGCAGGTTCGAGCGGAGGAAGACGTCGAAGCGGTGGAACGCCAGCGTCGTCAGGCCGGGGAGTATGACTACCAGCATGCGACCGCCGGGGCCATGGCCGGCGAGGCGCCGGCTGCGGATGTGGAGCGGGCACGCGCAGACCGTCAGGCCGCGCCGTTCGTACGCGCCCAACGCAAGGTGGGGCGAAACGAGGCCTGTCCTTGCGGTTCCGGGAAGAAATACAAGCAATGCCACGGCCAGATCGGCTGACGGTGGTCCGTCAATGGCGGTAAAGCTCGCCGCGCCTGAGCTGTTGCGGCCGGTGGCCGGCGTGCGCCTGGCCGCAGTGGCCGCGGGCGTGCGCAAGGCCGGCCGCGACGACGTTGTCGTGCTGGAACTCGCCCCTGGCAGTCAGGCGGCAGCTGTGTTTACCCAGAACGCATTTTGCGCCGCACCCGTCGTGCTGGCGAAAGATCACCTCTTGGCCACCGCGCCGCGTTATCTGCTGATCAACAGCGGCAACGCGAATGCGGGGACCGGCGTCGCAGGTTACGCCGCTGCCGAGGCGTGCTGTGCCGAGCTCGCACGGCTTGCCGGGTGCGAAGCCTCAGCGGTACTGCCGTTTTCCACCGGCGTTATCGGTGAGCTGCTGCCAGTGGAGCGTATTACCACCGCTCTGCCCGCGGCGCTGGCGAGTCTTGGTCCCGAGGCTTGGAACGCCGCCGCGCACGCCATCATGACCACCGATACCGTGGCCAAGGGCCACAGCGTTAGCGTAATGACAGCCGGGGGCCCGATCACGGTCACCGGCATCGCCAAGGGCTCGGGCATGATCCATCCCAACATGGCAACCTTGCTGGCCTTTGTCGCCACCGACGCGGCCGTTGCGCAGCCATTGCTGCAGGATTGTCTGACTAGCGCGGTCGCCGGAAGCTTCAACCGCATCAGCGTGGATGGCGACACGTCTACCAACGATGCCTGCGTCCTGCTGGCCACCGGCAAAGGCGGCGTGACGATCCGGGACCTGTCGAGCGGCGTCGGCGAGGCGCTGCAGGGCGCAGTGGATGAGGTCTGCCGGGTATTGGCACAGGCCATCGTTCGCGATGGCGAGGGCGCCACCAAGTTCATCACGGTGCAGGTCGAGGGCGGCAAGGACCGGCAGGAGTGCGCGCAAGTTGCCTATGCCGTCGCCCGCTCGCCGCTGGTCAAGACCGCGTTCTTCGCCAGCGACCCCAACTGGGGACGCATCCTGGCCGCCGTGGGTTACGCCGGTTTGGTAGGGCTTTCCATTGAGGGCGTCAGCGTGTACCTGGACGATGTATGCATCGTGCGCGGTGGCGCTCGGGCCGACGATTACACTGAGGCGCGCGGCCAGGCGGTGATGGCGCAGGACGAAATCACCGTGCGGGTGGCGCTTGGCCGCGGCAACGCGCAGACCGCCGTCTGGACCTGCGATTTCTCGTACGACTATGTCCGCATCAACGCCGAGTACCGCACCTGACCGCCGGAGCGAACGGTTGAGCAGCATGCGTGAGGCGCCAGTCGAGGTGGCGGTGGGCGTGCTGCGGCATCCCGGCAGTGGCCATATCCTTCTCAGCCAGCGTCGTGACGGAGCGCACATGGCCGGTTACTGGGAGTTTCCCGGCGGCAAGCTGGAACCCCGCGAGACCGCTGAACAGGCGCTGAGACGCGAACTGGGTGAGGAACTGGGTATCGATGCGGTGACCATGCAGCCGCTGATTCGGCATCGCTACCACTATCCGGCCGATGACGATCACGCGGCTCGTCAGGTCCTGCTCCACGCCTTCGAAGTACGCGCCTGGGCGGGCGATGTAAGTGGCCGGGAGGGCCAGGTCCTGAAGTGGCTGGAGCCGGGAGCAATCGATCCGGCGACGATGCCGGCAGCCAACGGTCCACTTCTCGCCGCGGCTCGCTTGCCGCATATTTATGCCATCCACGGTAACTGTGCCGGCGACCTTACGGCCTTTCTGGAGCGGATGGACAGCCTGGTGACCCGCGGTCTGCGCTTGGCTTGCCTGCGCTGCCCCGGTCTGCCGCTGGCCAGATACCGTGCAATGGCGATTGCCGCGTTGGACCGCGTCCGCCTCACGGGCTTGTCACTATTGCTGCATGCCGATATTGAGCTGGCGCTGAGCCTTGCCGCTGCGGGTGTTCACCTGCCGGCACGGGCGCTTAAGCAGTTCACCTCGCGTCCGCTGCCTCCGGGTCAATGGCTCGCGGCGTCCTGCCATGACGCGGCCGAACTCGAACAGGCCGTGCGCATTGGCTGTGACTTTGCCGTCCTGTCGCCGGTGGCCGCCACCTTGAGTCACCCGCAGCAAACACCGCTTGGATGGGCACGGTTCGAAGAACTCGCGCAGTCCGCAGGGTTGCCGGTCTTTGCCTTGGGTGGCATGCGTGGCGAGGACCTCGATTCCGCGCGTGCGCGGGGTGCGCAGGGCGTGGCGCTGCACGGAGCGCTTTGGCATTGAATGAGTCGCCCGTCCGGGTAGCGTATAGTGGAAAAGTTGCCCAACAAGCCGCTTCTAGTGGCCTGCACGAGATTCGGACTGATTAGGTTACTGGATGAAGAAGGCGTTGGAAGAGACTATCGGGGTCGACGCGGTTTATTGCATTAACCTTGACCGGCGTCCGGAGCGCTGGGAACGCGCCCGCAATGCGATTGTCAAGGCAGGATTCCCATCGGTTCAGCGGGTCTCGGCAGTCGACGGAGCCGACGTTGGATTTGATGATGCGCGTCTTTCCGTGCGCTTGGCGTCCATTGTAAAGACAACCTATACGGCGCCGCTGGGCGTGAAGCGGGGCGTCATCGGCTGTTATCTGAGTCATCTGGCAGTCTGGCAAAAAGTAGTTCTGGACGGGGTGAAGCGCTGTGTTATTTTTGAAGACGACGTAAGATTCGTTCCGGGTTTTGCCGCTGCATTAGAAGCGGACGTCGACCGTATAGAGCTTGATTCCCTGGACGCTTATTTCTTTGGCTACCTCAAGCGGGCCGCGCTGGCTCCTGATGGCAGGCTGCGCGGGCGAATTTGGGGTACGCAAAGCTACTTGGTAACGCAACTGGGCGCCCAGAAGTTGTTAGAGCGGGCATTGCCTTTAACAGAGGCGATCGATGAGCACTTTGAACATCTGACTTTGTTGGACGATAGCGTCAGGGTCTTTTGTACGGCGAAGTCCCTGGTACGGCAAGACTCGATTGTGTCAGACGTGCAACCCATTAGCTATGTATTCGGTAATAAGATTTCACGACTGATTCAGTATTTTCTTTTAACCGGCGCTGTCGCGGCGGTTGTCTGGATGCTGATTTGACGTTCCGGATAAGACTGGTGAGCCTTCGCTGTCTCAGCTTTTTGAAATCGCCATTTTGGACAAGAAATTCTCCTTCAACCTCATGCCCACAGCTAGGTAGACTGCCGAGGATCGTTTATATGCCGCCCGAAATCAGCCTTATACATACATCAACTAACATTCGTTAAGGTGTATTCTTGGCGCTCCGCACTATCCCCTAATATGATTTTAAATGGGTAATACAGTTGAGTTGAAGAAGCCGGTTCGTCGTTTTCCGGTACGTGTTTTTAATTACGTCGCCGAACGCCTGCCGTCATTCGATGAAAGGCTCGCGATTGATGCCGATTCTTTGATGGCGCGGGCGTGTCAGTTTACTCGGTTACAAAATTTCGGCGAACGAGGCTTCGTCGAGGCTTTGGAGGTACTGGTCGACGATATCAACGGCAATGCCCAGCTCAACAGGTTTGGACGCTTTGCCTGGAAGGGTATGTTGCATACATTGTTATGCAACCGTCTTTATATCGAAGAGAAGTTGCGGCTGGAACCTGCGATAGCGAAGCGCCAGATTGCGTCGCCGGTATTTGTGCTCGGCTTCCCGCGAACGGGCAGCACCTTCTTGCACACTCTGCTGGCCTGTGACCCTGCGGCGCGTTATTTATCCGCGGCAGAGTCGATGCGGGCGCAGGGCGACCCTGGGCGCAGACCCTTGCCTAGGACCTTGCAGCGCCTGAACGCACGCTGGGGCTTTGCGTTGTTGGAGTATCTCGCGCCCGGCTTCCAGACCATTCACGCCGAGCCCGTCGACGGCCCGGCTGAATGTGGCGGGCTGTTACTGCATAGCTTCGCTACGGCAGCCTTTTTGCCCAGCCTCAACGTTCCTCAGTACGCTAAGTGGTTGAAAACGCTCGATTACGGCCCCACGGCGCGATATCACCGCCACCAGCTGTGTGTGCTGGATGCGTTGCACAGTGGTTCTCATTGGGTTCTGAAGTCACCCGCACATTTGCCCATGATCGACGCACTGATCAAAACTTATCCCGATGCGCGCTTCGTGTTTCTGCACCGCGATGCCGTCAAGGTAGTGGCCTCTTTTTGTAGCTTGGTCGGTTTGACGCGCGGCATCTATAGCGATGTGTTGGATGGCTCGCAGATTGGACAGCAAACGGCCGACACCTTGGGCGATTTGCTGCGCCGGGCGCTGGATGCGCGGCAATGTCATGATCCGCGGCGTTTTGTCGACGTGCAGTACGCTGACCTGGTCGCTGATCCACTCGGTGCCGTGTCTGGTATTTATCGGCAGTTTGGTTGGACCATGCCGCCCGCCATGGAAGCCCGGGTGCGGAACCGCGTGGCGATGACGCGCGATGGCCCTCACACCCGTCATCGCTACGAATTGACGCAGTTTGGCCTCAGTCGCCAGCGGGTCCAGGAGCAGTTTGACTGGTACTCGAAGGCATTTGAAATACCCGAGGAAAAGACCGCGTGATCAGAGTCGGTGTTCCTGTTTGTCTGCCACGGACGGGTAGCAGCGGACTGACGCCGCGGTATGGTGCAAAGGCAGAGCGGGCTGGGCAAGTCTGGTGCGTGGTGTGTTAGCATTTCGCCCCCACGTGTCAAGGGTCATTGCAGTCAGAGTAGGGCGTCGGCGCCCGTCGCCATAGGGGTGAGGTCGTGGGTAGACTGCCGGTTATGGTCGTGGCGTATTAGTACCTTCGGGTAACCATTTTTGCTTCTTTTACTTGGCTGGGGGCGATAGTCTGGCGTGGTGACTGAGGCGGGTTTTGTCGTTGTTGAGGGGCGCGTGGCTGATCCGAGCTGCTGTGGGATTATGGTAGGTTTGTACGATGGTGAATCTGACAGCATTTGATTTTATAACCATGCTGGATGGTTCGTGCCCAGCCGTGAATTTTCAGTCGCGGGCGAGACTTTAATCCGTTTGATGACGACCATTTTTCGCATCACGGATTTATGGAAACTGCCTTGCGCCGTAGGTGGTGGCGATCTCTCACTGCCAACTTCAGCCATAGAACTAGGCGGTTTGCACAGTAAATACTGACGCCTCCAAATGGACTGATTCGGAGAGGTGTTTGGCGTCAATTGGGCATCTTGCAGACCTCTGAAGATGTCTACTCAAGTTCGGTGACAAGGATAAGTTTCCTTACCAAGGAAGGGAAGGTCGGTGAATTCACCCCCGGAAAACCTAGTTGAGCGACTTTCCAGCTTGTCGCAAGCCCAGCGACAGGAAGTTCTGCGCCGTCTGGGGAAGCGGCCGGCGACCCGTGAAATTGGGGTATCAATTCCCAAAGCGCCGCGTGATCACGCCCTCCATCGTCTGTCGCTGGCGCAAGAACGCTTATGGTTCCTGGAGCATCTACAACCCGGCCTTGCCGTCTATAACATCGCTGTAGCCTTGCGTTTACGCGGCTCGCTGGACCTTGGTCGGCTGCGCCGTGCGTTACAGGCGCTGGTTTCGAGGCATGAGGCGCTACGATCGGCGATCGTGACGCAGGCCGGCACGGGTTACCAGAAAATTCTTGATGAAGCTGCGCTTGAGTTAACGGTGGACGACCTGGCCGGCCTCCCGGACCTTGAACGGGAAGCAGCGTTGCGCCGACGCGCCGACGCCGAAGTGGCTCGACCCTTTGATCTGACAGCTGCGCCCCTGCTTCGCGCGCGAATTTTCCGACTTTCCTCGGATCATCATGTGCTCGTGTTGACCGTTCACCATCTTGTGGCGGATGGATGGTCAATGAATGTTCTATTACGAGACCTGATAGTAGCCTATGAGAAAACGGGATTTAACGGCCAAGAATTATTGACCGAATCCGCCCTGCAATTTCTCGATTTCTCAGAATGGAACCGTAAAAATAACATCGATCAGGACTGGTCGGTGGCGCTGAAGAAATGGCATCAGTTAGTAAACAGCCACGCCACTTTGGAACTGGTAGACCCCTCGACGCGACCTAAAGAGCGCAGTTACGCGGGCCGCTGCCTGCGGTTTAGAGTTCCTCAACCAGTCATGGCTACACTCGATGGCCTGTGTCGGCAAACTCAGACAACCCCGAATGTGGCTTTCTTGGCTGCGTTTCAAGTGTTGTTGTCGCGGTACTGCAGCCAGGAACACTTTTTAGTTGGTATGCCAGTCGCGAATAGGGAATTGAGCGAGAGCGCGGATATTGTCGGGTTTCTAGTCGATACCAGAGCGGTCCCCGCTGATTTGTCCGGCAGACCCTGTTTCCGTGAAATGCTGTCCCGAGTACGGGCGACTATGCTCGACGAGCTGAGTCAGAAAGCTATTCCCTTCGATCGGCTGGTTGATGAGTTGTCAGTGCCTCGCATCGCGAATCAGTCACCATTATTTCAGGTGCTTT
>CAZZHF010000122.1:0-8188 GCA_964653545.1 uncultured Gammaproteobacteria bacterium
TTGCGCTGCGCCATCCACGCCCGGTCAGTGACCTCGAACAACGCGCCGAGGCGGTTCGAGGCGGTCTCGTCCGGCCCGACGACGCGAAAGTTGCGCGCCTTCAGGCTCAGTTTCATCACGTCGCGCAGGAAGTAACCCATAACGCGGGTCGGTTCGGCCACTGCCTGTCCCGGCTGCGGCACGTCCACGGCGTAATCGCGAAAGGCGGGCAGGTGCAGGTCCCGCAGCAGCAGGCCACCGTTGGCATGCGGATTGGCACCCATGCGCCGCATGCCGATGGGCGCCAGCGCCACCAGTTCGCGGATGGGCTCGCCGAGCGGGTCGAACAACTCTTGCGGCCGGTAGCTGCGCAGCCATTGTTCGAGTAGCCGCAGGTGCTCCGGGTTCTTCAGGTCACCGAACGGCACCTGATGAGAGCGCCAGCTGCCCTCAGTCTTTTTGCCGTCCACTTCCTTGGGGCCGGTCCAGCCCTTCGGGGTCCGCAGGACGATCATCGGCCACCGTGGGCGTTCGGTAACACCACCGGCACGTGCACGCTGCTGGATGGCGCGAATCTCACTGACCACAACATCGAGCGTGGCCGCCATGGCCTGATGCATGAGCGCCGGGTCGTCGCCCTCGACAAAGTACGGCCGGTAGCCATGGCCGACGAACAGGCTTTCGAGTTCCGCGTGCGGAACACGCGCCAGCAGTGTGGGGTTGGCGATCTTGTAGCCGTTCAGGTGCAGGATCGGCAACACCGCACCGTCAGTCGCCGGATTCAGGAATTTGTTCGAGTGCCAGGCGGCGGCCAGTGGGCCGGTTTCCGCCTCGCCATCGCCCACCACGCAGGCGACGATCAGGTCCGGGTTATCGAAGGCGGCGCCGTAGGCGTGCGACAACGCATACCCAAGCTCGCCACCCTCGTGGATCGAGCCAGGCGTCTCGGCGGTGACGTGGCTGCCGATGCCCCCCGGGAACGAGAACTGCCGGAACAGCTGTTGCATGCCCTCGCCGTCACGGGTCAGGTTCGGGTACAGCTCGCTGTAACTGCCTTCCAGCCAGGTGTTGGCGACCAGTGCCGGGCCGCCATGGCCGGGACCGGCAACGTACAGCACGTCAAGGTCGTTCCGGGTGATGACCCGATTCAGATGCACGTAGATGAAGTTGAGCCCCGGCGCCGTGCCCCAGTGACCGAGCAGCCGCGGCTTGACGTGTGCCAGCGTCAGTGGCTCGCGCAGCAGGGCGTTGTCGAGCAGGTAAATCTGCCCGACGGAAAGATAATTCGCCGCCCGCCACCAGGCATCGAGGTCGCGCAGCGCGGTGGCGTCGAGCGGTGCCTTGTCGGGTAAGCCTGGCGGCGTGTCCTGAGTCTTCGAATTCATGGCTGGATCTCCGTTTGTGCGGCCAGACAGGCGCGAAGCTCGCGCGCGATCTGCAATTCCTCGTTTACCGGCACCACCCAGACGCCGACCCCAGCATCGGCCGTCGATATCCTGGCTTCGACGCCGCCGACGGCCGCGTTCGCTGCGGCATCGATCTGAATGCCGCACCACGCCATGTTTGCGCAGATCCGCTGACGAATGGAAGGCGCATGTTCGCCGATGCCACCACCGAAGACGATTGCCTCCACGCCGCCGAGGACCGCGATATAGGCGCCAAGATACTTGCGCGCCCGGTGGCAGAAGGCGGTGATCGCCAGACCTGCGCCCGCATGGCCCTGCGCTTCGAGAGCCAGCAGCTCGCGCATGTCGGCGCTCACACCCGACAGGCCGAGCAAACCGCTGTGGTGGTTCAGTGCGGTCTGCATCTGCGCGGTCGACCAACCCTGCCCGGCCAGGTGAAGCAGCACCCCCGGATCGACATCGCCGGGACGGGTGGCCATCACCAAGCCCTCCAACGGCGTGAAACCCATGCTGGTCTCGACCGGTCGACCGTCCTGGATGGCGGCTATTGAACAACCATGGCCAAGTTGCAGCGTCACCACCCGGGCCGCGCCACTCACCGCGCGGCCGCGTTGGTCCAGGTAACGATGCGCGATGCCGTGAAAGCCGTAGCGGCGAATGCCAAACTCGCGCCTCCACTCGGCCGGCAGCGCATAGGCCATTACGTGCTCGGGCAGCGCGTGAAAGAACGCGGTGTCGAACACCGCCACCGCCGGCACTGCGCCCAGTCGCTCGCGACACTCGCGTATCACCGCCATGGCCGACGGGTTGTGCACAGGCGCCAACCCACTCAGCGAGTCAAGCCGCCCAAGCACCGCGTCGGTGACGGGCACCGGCGCACTGAAATGCTCGCCGCCATGCACCACGCGATGACCGACGGCCGATATCCCGGCCTGTAGATCGTTCCGCGCCAGCAGAGCCAGAACGGCCTGTGCCGCCTGCCCGTGATCACGGGCTGCCAGCGGCTGGCGCCGCTGCTGGCCGCGACAGGTCCAGTCCAGCGTCGCCTGTGTACCGAAGTTGCTGACCGTCCCGTGTGCGATCGCGACGGGTTGTTCAGGTACCTCAAATAGCCCGAACTTGAGCGAGGAGCTGCCACAATTGAAAACCAGAACCGACTTGGAACTCGCCGTGGCGTCTGCTTCGCCGGTTCGGGTGCTCACCAGTCACTGCCCCCGGACCGTCGCCACCCGGAGACGGTGTCCGACCGGGTCGGGGCGCGTCCTACGAACCCGCCAGCCATAGGTAGCCCAGCACACCCACGACAATGCCAAGGCCCAGACCCAGAATAAAAGCCAGGACCGGCCGGCGTGCGGTGGCCGGCGCCTTCTGTGCAGTCTTGCCGCTGGCCGGCCGAGGCGCGCGTGGAGTCGGCGCGGCAGGAACACCGCCCGGCAGGACCACCGCAACCGCGCACGGGCCTTTTTCTCCGGTCTGCGCCTGAAACTCGACCTCCAGATCAGGTCGAAGCAGCTCCTTGTCGCCGGTGAAATCGGTGTAATGAAAAAAATACTCGGTACCTTGATCGCCTTCGATAAAACCAAAGCCCTTACGGAAATAAAAACGTTTTACGGTGCCTTTCATTGAGCTGCGCTGAAAAAGTTGAGTGGCTACGCAGGAATCGCTCCCAGGAGGAGAATGCGCAGGTTTAAGAGGATGGCCGGGAGCACGCGACGGGTCATTGTGAGACCGTGATCCTGGCCATGTCGCCGGGCGCCCTGGCCGCCCGCCCATCAATACCCGTTGCGGGTGAGGGGCGCCGCACATTATAGCCGGGGTGATCCGGCGCCGCCTGCGGCAGCGACTGCTCAGACGTCTGAGCGGCCTGAAATCGACCTGCCCGGGGCCTCCGGCAGCCATGCCGGATCACGCCGCAATGGCGCCGTGCGCAGCAGGCGCCAGGCCAGCAGAACCTGCACCGCTGCCACCAACAGGCTTGCCGCGTACACCGCCGACACGGCCCGCTGCACCACAGCCGTGTCCACCTGGGTGCTCAATCCCGCCAGATTTGCGATGACCCCTGCCAGGGCGGAACCAAACGCAATACCCAGGGTGCGCACCGTGGGAATGCTGCCGGCGGTAATGCTCTCCTCGCCGGCACTGGCCTGATGCATGGTGAAGGCGATCAGGTGGATGCTGAGCATGCCCACCCCAAACCCGAGCATGGTCAGGCACACGCCGACCACCGTTGCAGGCAGATGGCCCATACCCGCCAGCAGCGCGCCGGTCATGGCAAACATCAGCAGCGGTCCGCCAACGATGGCGCGCCGTTCGGCGGCGCCATGCCAGCGCGCGGTGGTCAGCGACGCGGTGGTCCAGCCCACCGCCAACAGGCTGGCGAAATAACCGGCGTGAAGCGGACGCAAGTCATAGGCCTGCTGCATCAGCAGAGGCACGAACACGGTAATGCTCGTATGCACAATGGACGAGGCAATGAACAGCCCATAGGCCAGGCCCACCGCCGATCGCAACGACGCCGCCCGGCGCGGAAACAGCCGCTCGCTGCTGCGCCGGTCCAGCGCGAACGCATGGGCCACCATCATCAAGGCAAGCGCCAGAATAGCCAGGCGTAGCGCCAAACCGGCTGCCTGTCCGGCACCGGCCACGCACAGCACCCCGCCACCGAGCAGCATTACGCGACCGATGGGAAACGGCTGACCGGACCTGGGTGCAAGCGTCCGCGGCAGGTGGCGGGCGGCCAGAATCGTGAACAGTGCAATGATCGGCACATTCACCCCGAAGGCACCGCGCCACCAGCCGGCTTCGGCAAACATACCCCCCAAGGCCGGCCCCAATAGCGCGGCGGCGGCCCACATACTGGAGATCGAGGCCAGCATCAGCTTGCGCAACTGGGCTGTATATAGCTCGCTGACCAGCGCCATCGACTGCGCCACGATGAGCCCACCCCCCAGGCCCTGCACGCCACGGGTGACGAGCAACCACCCCATGCCTGGCGTCAGGGCACAGCCAAGCGAGCCCAGCAGGAACAGGCCGCCGGCAATGACATAGGCACGCCGCGGCCCGTGCGCGGCGCGCAGCGGACCACTGCTAGCGGCGCCGACGATCGAGCCGACCATGTACAGCATCGACACCCAGGCGTAGAACCGCAGGCCGCCGATGTCCGCCACCACGGTCGGCATGACGCTGGCGACCAGGAACACGTCCATTGCGTGCAGGGCGATGCCAAGACCCAGCGTGACCGTGACCGGGCCCCGCCCGCCGCGCAGCAGATCGACAAAACCAGCCAATCGGGGACAGCCGTCAGATACAGCGGGCGAGGCCACCGTCCACTTGCACGATGGTTCCGGTGACGTAACTGGCGGCAGCCGAGCACAGGAACACCGCCACGCTGGCGATCTCCTCGGGTTCGGCGGCACGGCGCAGCGGTACATGGGCCAATTGCTCGGCCTCCAGCGCCGTCACGCTGATGCCGCGCTCGGCCGATTGACGCTGCATCAGACTGAGCCAGCGGGCGGTGCGCACCGGGCCTGGGTTGATGGCGTTGACCAGAATGCCGTGCGGCGCACCCTCGTCGCCCAGCGCCTTGGTCAGGTTCATCAGGCCTGCATTGGCGGCGCCCCCGGCGACATATCCGGCGCTCGGCTGGCGGCCGGCGCCGCCGATGACGTTCAGCACCCGTGCGTCACCGCGCGCCACCAGCAGCGGCCAGACGGCACGCGTCAGGCGCACATAACCCCAGAACTTGAGCGCGAAGTCCTCGTGCCACTCCGCCTCGGGCTTGCTCAGCAACGAACCGGCACGGATCGAACCTGCGTTGTTGATCAGGATGTCGAGGGCGCCGAAACGCGCCTGATGCGTGGCCACCAGGGTCGCGATTCCAGCCTCGGTGGCCAGATCGGCGGACACCGCCAGCACCGCGTTCCCGTGGCGCTGCTCCAGGTCTGCCGCCCAGGCACGCAGCGGCGCCTCGCGGCGGGCACACAGTGTCAGCTGAACGCCCTCGGCGGCGAGCGCCTCAGCGGTGGCCTTGCCAATGCCCTCGCTGGCTCCGGTAACGATGGCAATCTTGCCGTCAAGTGCGAGTTCCACGGTCTGGCTCCTCCTTTGTGATTGAGCGCAGTGTATCGGCAGGCGGCGTGATAATGGTTCGCAACCCGCCGCTGTCTAGAGTCCCCCATGAGCCGCGCCCTCGACTACCTGACCCAAGCCCGCCCGGAAGCCATGCAGCCCTATTTCGCCTTCTTGAAGGCAGCCGGGCGGCGGCTGGATCCCAAGACCCGGGCGCTGATTTCCCTGATCAGCAAAGTGCATGCACAGACCGAACGCGGTTTTCGCCAGTACCTGACGCGCGCGCTACGCAGCGGCGCCAGCGCCGACGAAGTGCTCGACGCATTGCTGATGGCATTTCCGATGCTGGGCCTCACCCGTGTGGTGTGGGCGGTCGATCAACTGCTGGCACTGGACCTGCCGGAGTTTCGCCTGAGCGCGCTCGGGGCGGCCGCCGACTGGCACGCGCTACTGCCAATGGACCAGCTCCCGGCGCGCGGCACCCTGCGCCGCCAGGTGCGGGGCCGCGCCGTGTTCATCCACCGTCAGGCCGACACGCTGATGGTGTACGACGCGCGCTGCCCGCATCAAAGCACCGACGTCCCGGAACTGGCCGTACAGGGCGAACGCCTGACCTGCCCGGGGCACGGCTGGGTGTTCGACCTGAACAGCGGCGCCTGCATCGAAAGAGGCAAGCGGCCACTGCTGGCGCTGGCCCACAAGGTGGAAGACGGCCAGCTGTGGGCGTTCTGGTGAACCTTTGCCGGTTGCTACCGGTGGCGCTGCTATTCGGCCTGGCTGGCTGCGCGCCGTTACTCACAACCCTGACGCCCGGACCAGCCGCGATTACCCGCGGCGTGGCATTCGACCCGGACACCGGTCTGCAGCTCGACGTGTATGCCCCGCCACGGGCGAAAGACGCGCCCGTGGTGGTGTTCTTTTACGGCGGCCGCTGGCAGGACGGCACGCGCCGCCACTACGGCTTCATCGGCAAGGCGCTGGCAAGCCGGGGCGTGGTGGTCATGGTGCCGGACTACAGGGTGTACCCGACGGTGCGTTTCCCGGCCTTCCTGGACGACTGCGCACGAGCGGTGGTATGGGCTCACGAGCACGCGGCACAGTTCGGCGGAGACGCCGGGAAACTGGTGCTGATGGGCCATTCCGCCGGCGCCTATAACGCCGCCATGCTGGCGCTTGATGCCGACCTGCTGGCAAAGGCCGGCGGTTCGCGGCAGTGGCTGCGCGGCATGATCGGGTTCGGCGGGCCGTACGATTTCCTGCCCATCACCGACCCGATTCTGCGTCAGGTATTCGGGCCGACCGAGCAGTGGCCGGGCACGCAACCGGTCAATTTTGCCAGCGCGGACGCGCCACCGCTGCTGCTGCTGCACGGCGCGGACGACACAACCGTACGGCCGCGAAACAGCGAGTCGCTGGCGGCGCAGGTCAACACCCAGGGCGGCACCGCCACCAGCCTGTTGTTCCCGGACCTGGGCCACGTGTGGCCGCTGGTGGCGCTGGCCGGCCCCCTGCGCTGGCGTGCCAATGCACTCGACCGGGTCGAAGCCTTTGTGCGACAGGTCACCGCCGCGTCCGAGCACGGCGGCTGAGGAAACCTTGACCTGTTCCGCTAGCCATCAATGCCGGGCTTGGCCAGCCGTGATTCAGACGATGCCGGTCACAGCCCGAGTTTTTGCCTGATCAGCTGGTTGACTTGCGCCGGATTGGCCTTGCCGGCGGTGGTTTTCATTACCTGCCCGACCAGGAAGCCGAGCACCTTGTCCTTGCCGGACAGGAGCTGCTCCACCTGTTCCGGGTTGGCCGCCAGGACCCCGGCGACCGCCGATTCGATGGCACCGCTGTCGGTGAGTTGCCGCAGGCCCCGGGCATCGATGATGCGATCGGCGTCACCCTCCCCCAGCCACATGGCGGCAAACACGTCCTTGGCCATCTTGCCGGACAGGGTGTTGTCGCTGATGCGACGCAGCAGGCCGGCCAGGGCGGCCGTGCCGATGGGCGCCGCGCTGATGGGCAGGTCGTCGCGATTCAGCGCGGCAGCGAGTTCGCCGTTGATCCAGTTGGCGGCAAGCTTGGCGTCAACACCGTTCGCGAGCACCGCTTCGAAATAATCGGCCAGTTCCCGCTCGGCGGTGAGCAGGTCGGCGTCGTAGCTGGACAGGCCGTGCTGGTCCATGAAGCGCTGATGTTTGGCTGCCGGCAGTTCCGGCAAAGCGGCACGAAGCTCGTCCAGCCAGGCGCCTGACACCTCTACCGGCAACAGGTCGGGATCGGGGAAATAGCGGTAATCGTTGGCTTCTTCCTTGCCGCGCATGGCACGGGTTTCGTTGCGATCGGCATCGTAAAGGCGGGTTTCCTGCACTACCCGGCCGCCGCTTTCCAGCAGCTCAACCTGACGTTCGATTTCGACGTTGATGGCGCGCTCGACGAAGCGGAAGGAGTTGATGTTCTTGATCTCGGCGCGGGTACCCAGCTTGCTGTCGCCCACCTGGCGCACCGACACATTGGCATCGCAGCGAAACGAGCCTTCCTGCATGTTGGCATCGGAGATTTCCAGATACCGCACCAGAGCGTGCAGTTTTTTAAGGTAGGCCACCGCCTCGGCGGCGCTGGACAGTTCCGGCTCGGACACGATCTCGATCAGCGGCGTACCGGCGCGATTGAGATCGATGCCGGTCTGGCCCTGGAAGTCCTCGTGCAGGGACTTGCCGGCGTCCTCCTCGAGGTGGGCCCGGGTG
>CAZZHF010000123.1:0-8185 GCA_964653545.1 uncultured Gammaproteobacteria bacterium
CACCGCCGAGAGCGCGGCCACCGGCGTCGGAGTCGGCCCCTTGTCGTCCATGTACACGGCCGAGGTGCGGTGTGGGCCGAACAACTGCACCTCGTAGAGCTTGGCCGAGAAACCCTCCGGGAAGGAACCGGCATGGATGGTGGTGACGTGGTAGGCCTCGGAGAACGCGTCCTGGGCGATCTTCCAGTTGCAGTTGAGCACGGTGCGGTAGGCGTATACGGCGGTCATCTGTCCGTACGGAAACCCTTCCAGGCGCGTGGCGGCCTCGCCCAGATAGTCCTTCAGACTGACCGCCGGCTGCGGGTCGAGGTGCGCAAAAATGAAGCCCTCCCACACTTCTACCGCCACCGGTGCAAGGCCGTTGTCAGGTTTGCAGAAGCTGTCGAAGAATTCCTCTTCCTGCGGCACGTGGACCAGCTCGCCATTCAGGTTGTAGGTCCAGCCATGAAAGTGGCAGGAAAATCGCCGGTCCTTGCCGTGACCGTCCTCGGCCCAGATCACCCGGTTGCCGCGGTGCGAACAGGTGTTGTGAAAGCCACGAATCCGCCCGTCCTCGCCGCGCACCAGAATGATTGACGAGTCCCAGATCGGCAGCGGCTTGAGCTTCCATGACCCCGACTGGGGCAGCTCCTCGACCCGTGCCAGCTTTAGCCAGGTGCGCTTGAACAGCTTTTCCTTCTCGCGCTGGAAATACTCTGCCGAGAGCAGGGCGTCCACCGGCACCGGATCGGTGCCCAACTGCGGAAACCGCTGCGCCCAGCGCGATGCGACGGGTTTGTTCATGCCTGCCTCCAGTCCGAAGACCCGCGAAGTCCGAATAAAGCGTCGCCATGTACTTTAATCGCTTTGCTGTCAGTTGGCATGGCTTGCTCCTCAGCCCGCCGGCAGGTGCACAATGAAACGTGCCCCACCCAGTTGCGGTGAATCATCAACCGCAAGCCGGCCGCCGTAGGCGGCGGCGATATCGCGAACCACTGCCAGGCCGATGCCTTCGCCGGCCACGCGCCGGTCGACGCGAGTGCCGCGCTCCAGCACCGCCTGACGCAGCGGCGCGGGCACCCCGGGACCATCGTCTTCGACCGTCAGTTCCAGGGCCGCGGCGGCTGCGTCCGCCTGCGCTGTCAGCGACAGCAACACACGCCGCTCGCTCCACTTGTAAGCGTTATCCAGCAGGCACCCGAGCAGCTCGTACAAGTCGCCTTCGTCACCTGCGAACTGGCCGCCGGCTGGATCGTCCAGTTCCGCCGCTACGCGCTTGTCGGCATAGACCTTGTCGAGACCATGCATGACCCGACGCGCCACCTTTGCCACCGGCACCGCGGCGGTCAGGGTGGCACGACCGGAAGCGGCTGCGCGACGCACCTGATAGGCGACCGACTCGTCGATACGGGCAACCGCGTCATTGATCAAATTGGCTTGGTCGATCGACTGCGCGCCAGCTGCATTGCGCAGTACCGCCAGCGGCGTTTTGATGCTGTGCGCGAGATCGGCCAGCGCGTTGCGCTGGCGAAGCAACTGCGCGCGTTCGTGCCGCAGCAGGGCATTCAGACCGTGGGTCAGGGGGGTCAATTCGGCCGGATAACGCCCGGCAAGATCATCGCGGGCGCCGCTTTCGATGGCCTTGATGTCTACCGCGACCTGACCCAGCGGTCGCAGCCCCCAGTGCAGAATCAGCATCTGCGTCAGCAGCAGCAAACCGGCGGCCCCACCGAGCCACAGCAGCAGGGTGGTCTCGAATTGCCCAATCTCCGCCCCGAGTTCGTCCAGCCGGGCGGCCACGCTGAAGGTGAACTGCCGCGCCGCGCTGCCCTGGACTTCCCAGCCCACGCCAAGACTGTAGACCAGCAATGTCTCGCCGTCGGCGCGGACCCGGGACCAGGACGCGCGACCCGGTGTCAATCCACGCACAAACGGAAGGTTCAGCCCCACCATGGACGGCGAGCGCCACAGGACCTCGCCTTCGTCGCCGCTGATCTCGGCGTAGCGGCCGGATCCGGGCACCTCGAAGCGGCTCTCGTGCAGGCCACGCGGGACGTCCAGCTTGCCTCCACGCAGTTCGGCGGCCGCCAGCAGGGCAAACACCTCGCCCTGCATCCGGGCACGCAACGCCCCCTCGGCACTATCGCGATACGCCCGATCCAGTGCCACCGCGGTACCGCCAAGGAACACCGCCAGCACCAGCAACGAGGACAGCAGCAGACGGCGGCGGATCGACCCCATCAGGCTCGGGGCAGCGCCAGTCGGTAACCCCGCCCGCGCAGGGTTTCAATCGGATTCAGGCACTCGTCGGGATCGAGCTTCTGGCGCAGGCGACGGATAAACACTTCCAGCACGTTACTGTCGCGACTGGCGTCATCCGGGTACAGGTGCTCGGTCAGCTCGGTCTTGGACACCACCTCGCCAGCGCGCAGCATGAGGTAGGCCAGAAGCTGGTACTCGTAGGCGGTCAGCTCGAGTTCGGCATCCTCCAGGTAGGCGCGCTGCTCGCGCGTATCGAGTTTCAGCGGCGGACAGGCGATGACGCTATCGGCCCAGCCGCCGGTGCGCCGGACCAGCGCCCGCAGGCGAGCCACCAGCTCCGGCATCTGGAATGGCTTGACCAGGTAATCGTCGGCGCCGGCGTCCAGGCCGGCGACTTTGTCCTGCCAGCGGTCGCGGGCAGTCAGAATCAGGATCGGATAACGACAACCACGCGAGCGCAGGCGGCGGATCACCGACATGCCGTCGCGACGCGGCAAGCCGAGGTCGATCACCGCTACGTCATAGGGATATTCGAGCCCGAAATATTCAGCTTCAATGCCATCTCCGGCGCTGTCCACCACGAAGCCGGCAGCGGTAATTCCGGTTACCAGTTGCTTGCGCAGCGCAGCATCATCTTCCACTACCAGCCCACGCATGGCGTACTCCCGGCCTCAGTCGTCCCGATGCCGGTCGGGGTCGTCCCGACGCGGATCAACGTAGCGTTCGCGTACATAGCCATCGGGGGTCAACACCCGCACCCGGTAGCCGCGATCGTCGGTCGGTTCCGAGCGCAGGACCCGACCCCGCTCGTCACGACGCACCGCGTTGGCAGCCCGCCCTGCATCGCGGTCGTAGTGGTCATGGCGATCGGGACCACGGAACGACCGCGACTCATCGCGCCGCGTGCCGAGTGAACGATGGGCAGGCTCATCGCGCCGATATTGGCCCTTCGCGCGACCTTGACCACGCTCATGGCGATCGTCGTAATGACTGTCGTGGTCGCGCCGATCCGAGTCACCCTGACCTTTGCCAGGACCAGCCCAGGCGGGTAGCGCGAGTGCCAGCAGCAGCGCGCCACCCACCAGATACCTAGCAGCCTGTCGGACTTGGGCGATCGGAGCGAGCATGCTGGGAGAACGCGGACAAAGTTTCACGATTTTGACGCGCATGGTGGTCCCATGTAGGGAAAAATCGGGGAAATTTGGACCGTTCCCCCTCCCGTGCAGTAGATCAGCCCGGAGTCCGACAGGCTGCTAACCCTGTGTTTCATGGTCTGGCTCCATCTTCCGGCATGGGTGCTCAGTAATCGTATTGCGGCTGCACCGCCACCCGCACGCGAATCCGATCGCCCGGATCGTAGTCGGTAATCGTCACGTGTTCGCGACCAGCGTAGGCGTAGGTCACCCGATAACCGTCGTTACGCTGTTCCCGAGTGTACTCGTGGCGTACGTCGCAGCGCTCGCGTGAGGTGTAGTAGCCGTCATCGACGCGGCGGCGCGCGCTCATATCCCGGCCCACCGAGGCGCCCAGCACCGTGCCGGCCGCAGTGGCAAGACCGTGGTGACTCCCACCCACCTGGTGGCCGAGTACTCCACCGACGATGCCGCCCAGGATGGTGCCGGTGTGCGAGCGATAGGCGGGCCGTTCCACGTAGACCTCTTCGTCCCAGCACTCGCGGCGTGGCCGGTCAACACGTACCGTGCGATACAACGGCTCCACGCGCACCACCGGTGCGTCCACGTAATAGCGGTCGTTGTCACCACGGTGGCCGGCCACTGCGTTGCTGGCGCAGCTCGAAAGCAGGGGTACCAACAGCAGCAATTTTGTCAGTTTCATGTCGTGTCCTCCGCGTGCGGGCGACCGTTAATAATCGTGATGGCTGTAGTCGAACAGGAACTCGACCAGGCCTCCATGGCCATAGCCAGCGTGCCCGCAACCCCGATGGTGCTGATGGTGCCTTGGCCGGTAATGATGGCCCGGCGACGAGTAGTAGTGACCATAGGAGCGATGGCCCCAGCCGTTGTAGTGCCGACCGTGATGGGAATCCCCACGACGGTAGTCACCACGACCACCCCAACTTTTTCCCAGGTGACGGTTGTGCGAATCGCCCCGATAGGCACGGTCATGTCCGGACTGCTGATGCTCGCCACGGTAGCTGTCGCGCGCCAATGCGGGCGACACCACCAGCACGGCACCGGCAAGCGCCGACACCAGCAGCAAATTTTTGAGTACCCTTTTAGCAGTCATGGCAGGTTCCCCTGACGTACCGGGGCGGGGCCAATCCCCGCCGCGTGACAGCACCTTAAGCAAGCGTGCCTTAACCCACGCTGAACGCACCCAGTACCCGGATCCGCGTAATCAACCCACTGGAATCGCCATGCTCAAACACTGCTTGCTGCTTTTGTCCCTCACACTGCTGACCGCCTGCGCCACCTCGCCGCTGGGCCGCAGTCAACTGCAACTGTTCTCGGATAGTGACCTGTCGCAGATGGGCCTGGCCGCCTATGACGACATTCGCAAAAAGGAGCCGCGCGAAAACGATCCGGCGGCCAACGCATATGTGCGCTGTGTGGCCAATGCCATTACCGCAGTGCTACCCAGTGGCGGCCAAGCCTGGGAGGTCACCCTGTTCCGCGATGACTCGGCCAACGCCTTTGCGCTGCCGGGCGGCAAGATTGGCGTCAACAACGGCCTGCTCAAGGTGGCTGGCAACCCGAGTCAGCTGGCCACAGTGATCGGCCACGAAGTCGCGCACGTGCTGGCCCGCCACTCGGGCGAGCGCCTGTCGAATCAGGCCGCGGTCGATACCGGCCTGCAGGCGGCCCAGGCCATCAGTGGCGGCATGACGCCCGCCAAGCAGCAACTGATGGGCCTGCTCGGTGTTGGCGCGCAAGTCGGCGTGCTGCTGCCGTTTTCGCGCACCCAGGAGAGCGAAGCCGATTTGCTGGGACTGGACCTGATGGCGCGTGCCGGCTTCGACCCACGCCAGAGCGTCAGCCTGTGGCAGAACATGGAACGCGCCAGCGGTGGCGGCCCACCGGCGTTCCTGTCTACCCACCCGTCGCCCGGTGGTCGCATCACGGCCCTCCAGAACCGAATTCCGCAGGCGCTGGAGCTGTACCAGCAGGCCCAGGCAAGCGGTCGCAAGCCGGCTTGCCGGGTGCCTTGATCGACAGCAAGGCTTTTGGCCGGCGCCAGGCGGCCCTCGAATAATCGGATCAAAAACCAGATAAGGAGCGAGGCGGTGGAAACGGATTTCATTATCGTAGGGGCAGGTTCTGCCGGCTGTGTGCTGGCCAATCGCCTGACCGCGAGCGGCAAGCACAGCGTGCTGCTATTGGAAGCGGGCAAGGACGACAACAGCTTCATCGTGCGCATGCCAAAGGGCTTCGGCAAACTGATGTTCGATCAGCACCATGTGCGCCGTTTCGACACCGAGCCGGAGCCCGGCAACGGCAATGCCTCCGAGTCCTGGCCGCGCGGGCGCATGCTCGGCGGCTCCAGTACGGTCAATGGCATGTTCTACACACGCGGCCAGCCCGAGGACTTCGACAGCTGGGCAGCCGCCGGCAATCCCGGCTGGGGCTGGGCCGAGCTAGGCCCGTGTTTCAAGGCCATGGAAGACCACGAACTGGGCGCCGACGAGGTGCGTGGCGTCGGCGGGCCGCTGCACATCAGCAATCATCCCAATCCACACCCGCTGTGCGACGCCGCCATCGCCGCTGGCAGCCGGCTGGGTCTGACGGTGAAAAACGACCTGAACCGGCCCGAGCAGGAAGGCATCGGCTACGTGCAATTCACCATCCGCAATGGCCGCCGCGAGGACGCCGCGACCGCGTTTGTGCGGCCGATCCGGCAGCGCAAGAATCTCCAGATCGTGACCGACTTTCTGACCGAACGGGTTCTGTTCGAAGGCACCCGGGCGGTCGGCGTGGTCGGCAGGCGCGCGGGTGTCGAGCAACAGTTTCGCGCCCGCAAGGAGGTCATCATTGCCGCCGGCACGCTGCAATCGCCGCAGTTGCTGCAACTGTCAGGCATTGGGCCAGCCGAGCACCTGACAGGTCTGGGCATCGACGTTGTCAATGATCTGCCGGGCGTCGGCCAGAACCTGCGCGAGCACCGCATGATGTTCGTACAGTTTCGACTCAAGCAGGCGCTGAGCCTGAACCGTGAATTCGGCGGCTGGCGCCTGGTCAAGAACCTGCTGCGGTACGTGCTCGACCGCAAGGGCTTGATGGCCACCGGCTCACATGACGTGGTGGCCTTTGTGCGCACCCTGCCGGAACTGACCCGGCCGGACGCCGAGCTGGTCATGGCGCCGTTTTCGTTGGTCCCCGGCAAGCTGTCGATGGCGTTTGAAAAAGCCCACGGCGTGCAGATTTTCGGCTATCAGCTGCGGCCCGAAAGCCAGGGCAGCGTGATGATCAGCAGCAAGGACCCGGCCGCCGCGCCAACCATCCGCTCCGGCTTTTTCACTGCCGAAGAGGACCGCCAGCTGAGCGGCCGCATCCTGCGTTACATCCGCCAGCTGGCGGCCCAGGCGCCGCTCGCCGATTATTTGGTCGAGGAAACCACCCCCGGCCCCGACGTGCAGTCCGACCAGGACGCGCTGGCCTACCACAGCGAGTTCGGCGGCCCGGTGGCGCATCCGGCGGGCACCTGCAAGATGGGCCACGACTCCCAGGCCGTGGTCGATGCGCGGCTGCGGGTCCACGGGGTTACCGGCTTGCGCGTGATCGATTGTTCGATCATGCCAACCCTGGTGTCGGCCCACAGCAACGCCGCCACCATGGCTATCGCCTGGCGCGGCGCGCAGTTGATCGAGGAGGACTGGCGGTAACCGGGCGCCCCAACGAAGTTCAGCAGCAGCGCCGCACGCCGGTCCACACGTCGGTCTGCAATCGCCGAAAGAACGCCCGTCGGTCGAGCGGCGTCTGACCTGGGTGAGCGCTGGCCTGATGGGCCAGATAACGTTCGTAGGCGTCGTCACCCGAGACCTCGCGCAGCCAGGCCCACAGCATCCGCAACGCCTTCACGCCGGGCTCCTGGCTGGCTCGGCGGTTTGCCCACGGCCCAAGTGGCGCAGGCATACCCGCGCGGTATCGGCCAGAATCAGCCACAGCAGGCCGGCGAAGACAATCGTCAACCAACCGTCCAGGCGCTGGTTGAAGATCAGCTGCGGCGCCAGCGCGGCTTTTTCAGGCGGCAGCAGACCCGCCGCCAGTTTGTGCGCCAGATCGTTGGCGCCGGCAAAGAAGCCGAGTCGCGGGTCATCGCTCATCACTTTTTGCCAGGCGGCGGTACTGGTAACCGCCGTCAGCCAGGCAAGCGGCAGCGAGGTCACCCAGAAATAGCGCTCACGGCCGGACTTGACCAGGATGCCGGTGCACACGCACAGAGCAATGGCAGCGAGTATCTGGTTGGAGATGCCAAACAGGGGCCACAGGATATTGACCCCACCCGCCGGATCAATGACGCCGATGTACAGAAAATAACCCCAGGCCGCCACGAACAGCCCGCTGCACAGCAGCACCGATGGATACCACGCCGTGCGGCCCAGCGCCGGCACGAGGTTGCCCAGCATGTCCTGCAGCATGAAACGTCCAACCCGGGTGCCGGCATCCAGCGTGGTCAGGATGAAAATCGCCTCGAACATGATGGCGAAGTGGTACCAGACCGCCAGCAGGCCCTGCCCGAACGCGCCGCTAAAAATGCTGGCCATGCCGACGGCCAGGGATGGCGCGCCGCCAGTACGGCCAAACAGAGTCGCCTCGCCCATGTCCCGTGCCAGTGTCTGCATCTGTTCCAGGGCCACCGGAAAACCCCAGGACGAAATGGTGGCCACCGCCGCCGCGCCCTCGCCCACTACCCCGGACGCGGTATTGATGGCGAAGAACACACCCGGCTCCAGCACGCAGGCGGCAATCATGGCCATGACGGCCAC
>CAZZHF010000124.1:0-8167 GCA_964653545.1 uncultured Gammaproteobacteria bacterium
TCCATCGAACTGACTCGTCGCTTCAAGGCCGGCGGCTTGGACCTGCTCAGCGTCAGCATCGCCATCACGGCGCCGAATGCCAAGATTCCCTGGGGGCCGGGCTTTCTGGGTCCGATAGCCGGGCGCATTCGGCGCGAGGCCGCTATCCCGGTGGCCGTCGCCTGGGGTTTTGGCGAGCCGGCGGTCGCCGAAAAAGCGCTACAGGACGAACAGCTGGACCTGGTGCTTATCGGCAAGGGGCATCTGGCCAACCCGCACTGGACGTACCTGGCCGCGCGTGAACTGAAAATCGACAACCCGGCCTGGGTGTTGCCGGCGCCGTACGCGCACTGGTTGTCTGCCCTGCGCTGATCGGTAGGTTCAGCGAGCCATGATGGCGGCACGGTCGCACGCCCGATCAGCACCCTCAAGTTCTGGGGTGGACACCCTCCGGCACTGCCACGTGTCATATCATCGAGATTCGGCGGCCACCATCTGACCCGGGCGGGCAAGCGGCGGCCGGCGAGTGGACCTGGACAGTGTTTCTGCACTGTGAAGAGGAGGATATCCATGATCCTGGTGGGAACACGCGCCGGTCTGTTCCGGGTCAGCGATACACATGGTCAGTGGTCGGCCGAGCGCCTGCTCGCCACCGACAAGCCGATCATGAGCCTGGCGGTCGACGCGAGCGGCGAAAAGATCTGCATCGGCTTCTACCAGGGTGGCATGTGCGCGAGCAGCGACGCCGGTCGCTCCTGGCGGCCGATCGGCGCCAACCTGCCATATCAGGACGTGCGCACGCTGGCGCTGCACCCTGATGAGCCGGACATGGTCTATGCCGGCACCGAGCCGGCGGCGCTTTACGTGTCGCGCGACAACGGCCAGCGCTTCGAGGAACTCACCGCCGTGCGCACGCACCCGGCCGCCAAGGACTGGGCGTTTCCGATCCGTCCCAAGCTCGGACATGTACGCACGCTGGCCTTTCATCCGGACGATCCGCAGACCTTCTACGTCGGTATCGAGGTCGGTTCGCTGCTCAAGACCACCGACGGCGGCCAGACCTTCATCGAGGCGTCGGATTGCGGGCACGACATCCACCGCGCCCTGGTGCTGGAAGATCCGGCCCGCACGGTGCTGGTGACCACCGGCCTGGACACCAATGCCTACAAACGCACCGGTTACGAGGGCCTGTTTCGCAGCGGCAACGGCGGCGCCAATTACCTGCAATCCAACACCGGGCTTGGCGCCTACAAATACTGTGAGGACGCCATCTGCGCCGAACCCGGCCGCCCGCAGCGGGTGTACCTGGCCACGGCCAGGGGCATTCCGCCGTACTGGGCCTCGATGACACGCATGGTGCTTGGTGCGGCGCTGGGGCGCTTTGCCTACTTTGTGACGCCTTCGCGCCTGCGACGGCGCAGCGGTGCCGAAGTGGTGCTTTCGGCCAGCGACGACGGCGGTGCGAACTGGCAACGGCTCGAAACCGAAGGCCTGCCGACGCCGCTGTTCGACATGGTGTGGGCCCTGGCCGTGGCGCCCGACCCCGGCCGGCCACAGCTGTATCTGGGCACCACCGGCGGTGATCTGTACCTGGGCGAGCCGGGCGGACAGTCCTGGCGCAAGGCGCTGTCCGGGCTGCCGGTCATCACCCAGCTGCACGCCCTCGCCGCCTGAGAAGCCGGGCCATGGAACGGCAAGTAGCACCCGTCACGCTGGTTACCGGGGGCACCTATGGCATTGGCCGCGCGATCACGCTGACGCTGGCCGCGCAGGGGCACACGGTGTATGCCTGCGGGCTTGAGGCGCGCCAGGTCGGCAGCGCCGCCGAGGGCGGCATCGCCGGCACCCGTACCGAGCTTGCCAAGCGTGGCCACAGCGCCGACCTCGCCCAAGTCGACGTGGCCAACGCCGCGCAGGTGCAGCGCTGGGTGGCCGACGTGCTGGCCCGCCACGGCCGCATAGACGCGCTGGTCAACAATGCGGCCATCCACCCGCGCGGCGACGTCACGCAGACCGACGAGGCGCTGTGGGATCACGTCATCGGCGTAAATCTGAAGGGGGTTTTTCTCACCTGTCGGGCCGTGATTCCGGCCATGCGCACGACCGGCGGCGGGGCCATCGTCAACCTTGGCTCGGGCGCCGGCTGGGGCAAGCCGGACCTGGCGGCCTACAGTGCCAGCAAGGGCGGCGTGTTCGCGCTGTCCGCGGCCATGGCCTGGGATCATCTGGACGATCACATCCGTGTCAACGTAGTCGTGCCCGGCGGAACGCACTCGGGTATGACCGAGCTTGGCAACGTACCGGCCTTCGAGCGCCTGGCCAGCCGCACCGCCACCGGCCGGACGACCGAGCCTCAAGACATTGCGAACGCGGTTGCCTTCCTGCTCTCTGACGCCGCGACACAGATATCCGGCACCGTGCTCGACGTGGGCTGTTTTTCCCACCAGGGTGGCCGACCCCTGCTCGCCTGAAAGGACAACTTCATGGACCTCGCTGACCTTAAAACACGTGCGCTAGTCGACCCTGAGCGCGGCCTCGTCAGCCGTGAAATATTCGTTGATCCAACGCTTTACGCCGCAGAGCTAGAACGTATCTTCGCTACGCAGTGGCTGTTTGTCGGCCACGTCAGCCAGGTGCGCCGCCCAGGTGACTTTGTGGTCTCGCGCATGGGTGAGGAATCGATACTGCTGGTGCGCGACGTGGACGGCGAGCTGCACGTGTTCCTGAATTCCTGCCGCCACCGCGGCATGCAGGTGTGCCGCTACGACCAGGGCAACGCCGTCGAGTTTGCCTGCCCCTATCATGGCTGGACCTATGACACCAAAGGCCGCCTCGGCGCCGTGCCGGCGCTGCGCGAGGGTTACTTCAGCGAGCTGGAACTGGCCGAATGGGGTCTGGTCGAAGCGCGGGTTGCCGAGCTCAAGGGCAGCATCTGGGCCTGCTGGGACGCTGCCACGCCGGGTCTTGAGGATTGGCTGGGCGACGCGCGGATCTGGATCGAGGAGTTCTTCAGCGTGCCAGATGCCGGGGCCGGGGAGCTGGAACTGATCGCCGGCGTGCAGAAGTGGACCCTGCCGTGCAACTGGAAGTTCGGGGCCGAGAACTTCTCCGGCGACAACTACCACAACATCAGCCACGCCTCGGTGGACCGGCTGGCGCTGTCGCCCAGCGGCAAGGCCGGGCGCCACCAGTACGACGCCATTCCGCAAAAGCCGGTGCTGCAAAACATTGCCTATGCGGCGACCGGCCACTCCGGACGCGGTGCGCTGTATCCGCCGGGTTTCGATTTTCTGTCCGCCTACGCCGCCGTACCGGAACTGCACGAGTATTACCGGCGCGCTTACGCCGCGCGCGAGCAACAGCTTGGCGAGCGCGCCCGCATGGTGCCCCACGGCGGCACCATCTTTCCGAATATGTCCTTCTCGAACGGCCGCACCAGCATCGCGCTATGGCATCCGGCCGGGGCCGAGACCTGCGAGGTATGGCGCTTCTACTTCGTCCCCGAGCACGCGCCGGCGGCGGTCAAAGACCACCTGCGCCGCTATGTCATCCGCTACCAGGGGCCCTCGGGCCTGACCGAAGAGGACGACATGGAGAACTGGAACCTCGCCCACCGGGCCAGTCGCGGCACCATCGCACGGCGCCATCCCTATCACATGGCAATGGGCCTCGGGCACGAGATGGCGGCCGGCAGCGAGCCGTGGATCGCGCGCGGCGGTACCGTCATGGAAGGCGTGTCCGAGCAGAACCAGCGCGGCTACTACCGGCGCTGGGCGCAGCTGATGGGCGTGCTGTGAGCAGCCCGGACAACGCCGCTCTGGCGCGGCTGCTGCGGGCACGCGAGGCCGAAGAGTTCCTGTACCGCGAAGCCGGCCTGCTCGACCGGCGCGAATTCACCGCCTGGCTGGACCTGCTCGCCGACGACGTGCGCTATTTCATGCCTCTGCGTCGCAACGTGCCGTCGCTGGCACCCGGCGAGGAATGGACGCGCGAAGGCCGGGATGTGGCCTGGTTCGACGAGGGCAAGGACGTGCTCGCCATGCGCGTGACGCAGCTGCACACCGGCGTGCACTGGGCAGAGGAACCACCCTCGCGCACCTGTCATCTGGTCTCGAACGTACTGCTGGTGGACGACAGCGGCCCGGAATGGGAGGTACACAGCCATTTCATTTTTTACCGCAGCCGCCTGGAGCGCGAGACCGACCTGCTGGCTGGCCGACGCGAAGACGCGCTGCGCCCGACACCGCAGGGCCTGCGCCTGGCGCGCCGCCGCGTCCTGATTGACCACAACGTCCTGCCGATCAAGAACCTGACCAATTTTTTCTGATAACGCCGGCTTTCAGGCCTTGATGCCCACGCCGCGCTGCATCAGCCACAGTGCCCACCCACCCAAGGCCGTGGTCAGCACCAGCAGTAGCGCCAGTCCGTTGAGCACTGGAATGTCCGAACTGCCCAGGATGGCATAGCGAAAGCCATCCACCAGATACAGCACCGGGTTGGCCAGCGACAACGTGCGCCACAGTGGTGGCAGCAGGTCCACCGAATAAAACACCCCGCCCAGATAGGTCAGCGGCGTGAGCACGAAAGTCGGCACGATCGAGATGTGATCGAAGCTGTTCGCAAACACCGCGTTGATGAACCCGGCCAGTGCGAACAGCACCGCCGTGATCACGGCGAACAGTAGCGTCAGGCCCAGGTGCGCGATGGAGAAATCGACCAGCGCGAAGGCCACCGCGGACACCAGCACCGCCGTGAGCAGCGCCCGCACCACCGACCCGGCGACGTACCCGGCCAGGATCAGCCAGTTGGGAATCGGCGCCACCAGCAGCTCCTGCACGAAGCCCTGCATCTTGGCGGCGAAGAACGAGGACACCACATTGCCGTAGGCGTTGGTGATGACCGACAGCATCACCAGCCCAGGCACGATAAAGGCAATGTACTCGTGCCCGCCCATGGGGCCGATGCGCCGGCCAATCAGATGGCCGAAGATCATCAGATACAGCGTGGTGGTGATTACCGGCGGCAGCAGCGTTTGCGCCCAGATGCGCAGAAAGCGGCGCACTTCCTTGGCCACCAGCGTGCGAAAAGCGCCCCACCAGCGCAGTCGGCGCCGCGCCGGCACGCCGCTGGCGTAGGCCGGTTCGTCAAGCGCGGCCACGTTGCGCCTGCACCATCCGCACGAAGAATTCTTCCAGCCGGTTGGCCTTGTTCTTCAGGCCGAGCACCTCGATGCCACCACGGCTCAGGGCGTCGAACACGACATTCAGCCGACCGTCCCTGGGCACGTCAACTTCCAGTTCCTGCGCGCCGCTGCGGCGAAAGCTAAAGCCGGGCAACTCGGGCAACACTTCGCCCCCGCTTACCGTGAGCACAAAGGTTTCCTGGTGCAGGCGCGCCAGCAGATCGGACACCAGGCCGTCTTCCACAATACGGCCATGGTTGATCATCGCCACACGCCGGCACAGGGTTTCGGCTTCTTCAAGGTAGTGCGTGGTCAGGATGATGGTGGTGCCGGCGAGGTTCAGCTCGCGCAGAAACTCCCACATGTCCCGCCGCAATTCGATGTCCACCCCGGCCGTGGGCTCGTCCAGAATCAGCAGCGGCGGCTCGTGTACCAGCGCACGCGCGATCAGCAGACGCCGCTTCATGCCGCCGGAAAGCTCGCGTGCCCGCGCCAGGCGCTTGTCCCACAGCCCCAGCCGGCGCAGGTATTTCTCGGTGCGCTGCCGCGCCAGTTCGGGCGGCAGGCCGTAATAGCCGGCCTGCGTCTGAACAATATGTGCCACGCGCTCGAAGTGGTTGAAGTTAACTTCCTGTGGCACCAGACCGATACAGGCGCGCGCTGCTTCGCGCTGCCGGTCCAGGTCGTAACCGAGCACACGCACCGCGCCCGCGGTCTTGTTCACCAGCGAGCACAGAATGCCGATGGCCGTGGACTTGCCCGCACCGTTGGGGCCGAGCAGACCAAAGAACTCGCCGCGCGCCACCGTCAGGTCGATTCCGCGCAGGGCATGGATATCCCGGCCATAGACCTTGGTCAAGCCACGGATTTCCAGCGCGGGCGATACGGTAAGGGATGCAGGCGGTGCAGGTTTCATGCGCTATAGGGTAGCTGAGCGTGCGGATCGGGGTTCACCGTGATTCGATCAGATGCTTGATCGGCAATCGGTAGTGACTGTTCTGTGGCCGCTTAACCGGCCGGCGCGTCTGGCAAGGCATCCGGCGCCCGGCGCGCGCGCGGTCCGGTCCTGTTGTCGTGCCATGCCGGCGGCTCAGGGCTTGGCGTCGCGCGTAACTCCCGGCTGTCGCGTGCTGCTGGTAGAGCGCCCTGATCCCACCATTCACGGTGTAGTTCCAGCAGCAAACGAGGCTGCCGCAACAAGAGCCTTTGCTCTTCCGTACTCAGCGAACCCGGGCCATCCCGCAGCAACTTGATCCTGAGTGCCTGACGTCTGACGCGGATCTGTGGACTTAGTTTTTGCCCCCGACCGAGTCCCTGCAAGGCCACGTGCAAGGCGTTGACCCGCGGGTCAACCACCGCTGCTACAAAACCTCCCCAGGTCGGCGCTTGCGCTGTATGCGCACGTCTCAGCTGGTGCGCGAAACCTTGCAGTACCGGCTCGGGAGCTGTCTCGGGTGGTGTCAGAAAAAGTCCCAGGCCATGCGCGCGCAGACCCACGCCACTGCGACTGCTGAGCACGGATACAGGAATGGCCAGCAACAAGGCCCCGACGACTGGCGTCAGCCACCAGAAAAATTCCGGGCTCAGCCAGAACACACCCAAACCCCAGGCGCCCGCCACCGCCGTGGCAAAGCCGTGATAGCGCAGCGCTTCGGCCCAGCCGGTGCTTGCGTCACCCCGTGCCTGCGCACCCCAGCTCACCTGTTGCCCCAGCAGGGTAAACACCACAAACTTGGAGTGAAACACCGCCTGCACCGGTGCCAATAGCGCCGACATCAGTGTTTCCGTGACGGCGCTGGCCAGCAGTCTTGAGAGGCCACCGAACTGCGCGGCCCGTCGCTGAATCACTATCAGCAGCACCGCCAGAATCTTGGGCGCGAACAGGATGACGCCAGTCGCGATCATCAACAATACTGCCCACTGCGGTTGCCACACCGGCCACTGGGGGAACAAGGCCGGTCCGGCGGGAAAATAATCCGGTGGCCGCAGCGCCTGCCACACCGCCTGGCCACTCGAGAGCAACAAGAACACCAGCCACAGCAGCGCCGACACGTACGACATGATGCCGTTGATGAACAGCGCCCTGTGAGCCGGGAACAGCCCCTCGGCGAACAACAACCGCACATGCTGCAGGTTGCCTTGGCACCAGCGGCGGTCGCGCTTCATGGCGTCGAGCAGGGTCGGGGGCAGTTCCTCGTAACTGCCGGCAAGACCGACCGCCAGCCAGATGGTCCAGCCGCCCCGGCGAAGCAGCGCGGACTCGACAAAGTCGTGACTGAGGATGTCGCCTCCCAGCGGCGGGCGGCCGGGCAACCGTGGCAGCGCGCAATGTTGACGGAATGCCTCGACACGGATGATCGCGTTGTGGCCCCAGAACGGACTGTCACCGAGCTGCCAGAAATGCAGGCCGGCGGCAAACATTGGGCCGTAGGCGTGGCCGGTGAACTGCAGCATGCGCGCGAACAAGGTGTGCTGCCCCATCGGCTGGGGCAGGGTCTGAATCAAGCCCACCTTGTCGTTGGCCTCCATCATATTGACCAGCTTCACCAGCGCCTCGCCACTCATCACGCTGTCGGCATCGAACACGACCATGTAGCGGTAATGGGCACCCCAACGCCGTACAAAGTCCGCGACATTGCCGCTCTTGCGCTTCAGATTGACATGGCGGCGGCGATAGAAAATGCGCCCATGGGCGTTCAGATCCCGACACAGCGTGGCCCAGGCAACCTCCTCGTCGACCCAGCGGTTGGGATCCTGGGTGTCACTGAGCATGAAAAAGTCGAAATGCTCCTGCTGACCGGTCTCGGCCAGGGACTCGAAAGTGGCCCGCAGGCCGGCGCCAACCCGTGCCATGTCCTCCGCGAATACCGGCAACAGGATGGCGGTTCGAGCGTCCGGGTCGATGGCTCGCATGACACCGGTCGCGCGCACCAGGTTGTAGCGGTCGCGGTGCAACAGCAGGCTCAGAAAGCCGATGCCCGAGGTCCACAAACCTATCGATATCCA
>CAZZHF010000125.1:0-8128 GCA_964653545.1 uncultured Gammaproteobacteria bacterium
AGGCCTTCATGGGCTATCTTCTGCCTTGGGGGCAGATGTCGTACTGGGGTGCGCAGGTCATCATCTCGCTGTTTGGCGCTATTCCGCTGATCGGCGACGGCTTGTCGCTGTGGATCCGGGGTGATTTCGCGGTCGGCGATCCGACCCTGAACCGCTTCTTCGCCTTGCATGTGGCGGCGGTGCCGATGCTGATCATTGCCCTGGTGTTCTTCCACATCATCGCGCTGCACGAAACCGGCTCGAACAACCCCGACGGGGTGGAAATCAAAAAGAAGAAAGGTGCCGACGGCAAGCCGCTGGACGGGATCCCCTTCCACCCGTACTACACGGTCAAGGACATCTGGGGTCTGTCGGTGTTCGCGCTGATCTTTGCCGCCATTGTGTTTTTTGTGCCGGAGATGTGGGGCAAGTTCCTGGAGCCGGACAACTTCCGGCCGGCCGATGCCATGGTCACGCCCGCGCATATCGCGCCGCTGTGGTACTTCGCGCCGTTCTACTCGATCCTGCGCGCGGTGCCGGACAAGTTCCTGGGCGTGGTGGCAATGGGCGGGGCCATCTTCGTCCTGTTCCTGATTCCCTGGCTGGATCGCAGCCCGGTCAAGTCGATCCGCTACCGTGGACCCCTGAACCGCATTGCGCTCACCGTGTTTGTGGTCAGCTTTATCGGGCTTGGTTACTTGGGTACAGAACCGCCATCGGACCTGTACACGCTGCTGGCACGCATTTTTGCCGTGTTGTACTTTCTGTTCTTCCTCACCATGCCGCTGTATACGCGGATCGATAGCACCAAGCCGGTGCCGGATAGGGTGACCACCAAATGAGAAAGCTAATCCAGGCTTGCCTGCTGGTAGCCCTGCCAGCGATGGGCTGGGCGTCTGGTGGCGCCGAGTTGCCGCCGTTCAAGGCGGACCTGTCCAACCGGGCGGCCCTGCAACGCGGGGCCCAGACCTTCATCAACTACTGCGTGAGCTGCCACAGCGCCGAGTTCATGCTGTACACCCGCATGGCACAGGATCTTGGGCTGACCCCCGAGCAGGTGCTGGCCAATATGGTGTTCAACGGCGGGGACATCAACCAGACCATGCGTGTGGCGATGACCAAGGAAGACGGTGCCGCGTGGTTTGGCAAGGCGCCGCCGGACCTGAGTCTGGCCGCTCGTTCACGTAGTCCGGAGTGGCTGTACGGCTACCTGCGTAGTTTTTATCTGGACCCGGCGCGGCCGTTTGGCGTCAACAATACGGTGTTTCCGGACGTCGCCATGCCGCATGTGCTGGTGGACTTGCAGGGTACGCAGACCCTGCAGGAGGGGCACCTGAAGCCGGGCTCCCCTGGCAATCTGAACCCAGGCGAGTACGATGCAATGATCCGTGACCTGGTTAACTTCATGGTCTACCTGGGCGAACCGGCCAAGCTGGTGCGCTACGGTCTTGGAGTCAAGGTCATGCTTTTCCTGTTGGTATTTGCCGGCCTGGCCTATATGGTCAAGCGCGAATACTGGCGCGATGTTCACTGATACGGTAAGTCACTTGTCGCAAAAATCCCCACAGCCGAAGAAAGAATCGATTGCCGCCGTGGCCAAAGCCACGCCCAAGGTAGAGCCGCTGGATTACGGGCCCGACGCCGACGGCTTCACCACCGAGCGCATTCGCAACATGAAGCTGTACGCCGGCCTGGTGTGCCCGCACAGCCACCGCACCCGGCTGGTGCTCAGCGAGAAGGACATTTCGATTGAAATCGAGTCGGTGGACCCGGCGCAGATGCCGGAAGACCTGCGGGATCTGAATCCGTACGGGGACCTGCCGGTGTTGGTCGACCGTGGTCTGGTGCTCTACAACTCGGCCATCATCATGGAGTATCTGGACGAACGCTTTCCGCATCCGCCGCTGATGCCGGTTGACCCAATCAACCGCGCGCAGGCGCGTCTGATGCTTTGGCGCATCGACCAGGACTGGTTCAGCCTGCATCGGCGGCTGACCGAGCCGGACAAGAAATCGGACGTGACCGGCGCGCGCAAAATTCTGCGCGACGGACTGACGTCGATCGCACCGTTGTTTCAGCAGCAGGAGTTCGTGTTCGGCGAGGGACCAACCCTGGTCGATTGCGCGTTGGCGGTGTTGCTGTGGAGGCTGCCGATGTACGGCGTGGAGCTGCCGGCACCGGCACGGCCGGTCCTGCGTTACGGCGAGCGCATGTTCGCCCGCGCTGCGTTTCGCGGCAGCCTGACCGAGCAGGAGTTCGAAATGCGGCACGGAAAATCCGCCTGATCGACGGGTGACGGTGGAGCAGCTGCCATCGGCCAAGCCGTACCTGTTACGCGGCATGGTGCAGTGGATCGAGGACAACGGATCTACGCCTCAGATCCTGGTGGACGCTACCCAGGCGGGCGTACTGGTGCCGCCCGAGCACGTGCAGGCCGGCAAGATTGTGCTCAATATTTCCGTCCAGGCCACGCATCGGCTGGAAATCACCAATGATCAGGTGTCCTTCAGCGCGCGATTTGCTGGCGTGGCGCGTGACATCTGGGTTCCCATGCCAGCTGTGCTTGCGGTGTACGCCCGGGAAAATGGCCAGGGCATGACCTTTCCGCCCGAGGACGGCGCGCCGCCGCCCCCGCCTGAACCCGAGGCGCCGCCACCCGATCGGCCCAAGTTACGGGTAATCAAGTAGCCCAAGAAAGCCGCCGACCGGCAAGGGGAAGACATGGCATCTGACGAACAAACCCCGCCAGTACGCCGTCGGCGCTGGCGTTTGCTGGTCCTCACTGTTCTGCTGATACTGGCGGGCCTGGTCTGGCTGGGCTGGTGGAAGCTTTCTGGCCAGTTTTGGGAACATACCGAAAATGCCCAGGTCAGCGGCAATCGCGTGGCAGTGATGCCGCAGATCACCGGCACTGTGGTGGCCGTGCGCGCGGATGATACCGACCGCGTGCGCCGTGGCGACCTGCTGGTGCAATTGGACGACGCCGACGCCCAGGTGGCAGTACAAGCCGCGCAGGCGGACCTGGCCGATGCCGCGCGCGAAGTGACGCAGCTGGCGGCTGAGCGCGACCGCGCGCAGGCGGCCATTTCCGTGGCAATGAGCGAGCGGGTACGTGCGGCGGCCGATCTTGAACGCCGCCGGGGCTTGGCTCTTAAACGGTCCATTTCGGCCGAAGAACTGCAGCACGCCGAACTGTCCGCCACCGCCGCCCAGTCCAGCCTGAGGGTAGCGCAGCAACAGAGCGTCGTCGCGCAGGCCGCTTTAGGTGCCTGGCCGCTGGGTCAGCACCCCCGTGTGCAGCGCGCCGCCGCCAACCTGACCGATGCTTTCCTACGTTTGGAGCGCTGTCGCATTCTGGCTCCGGTGGACGGCCAAGTGGCCCAGCGCAGCGTGCAGCTTGGCCAGCAGGTCACGCCATCGAGTCGCTTGCTGGACCTGGTGCCGCAGGACGACTGGTGGGTCGAGGTCAATTTCCAGGAAAATCAGCTGGCAAGCCTCCGACTGGACCAGCCGGTGCGTATGAGCACCGATGTTTACGGCAATCGGCTGCGGTTTGATGGTCGGGTGGCCGGCATTGGCGCCGGTACGGGAAGTGTGTTTTCCCTGCTGCCGCCGCAAAATGCCACCGGCAACTGGATCAAGATCGTGCAACGGGTGCCGGTGCGGGTAGCAATCGATATGGCTACCTTGGAGGGCCGGCCGCTGCCGTTGGGCGCCTCGGTCAGAGCCACGGTCGACACGCACGATCGCACAGGCGCGCCCCTCACCGGCCATCAGCTGCCCGCGGCTGGGCACTACAGCACTGACATCTATGCTGCCCGCCTGGCCGAGATCCAGGCCCGTGTGAGAAGACTGAGCGAGGCCAGTTTCGCGGCCGCCAAAAAGGCAGACTGAGTGACCGCGCCATCGCCGGTTCGGCTGCTACCGATGACGGTAGGGTTGGGTCTGGGCACGTTTCTGGTGTCGTTGGATTTTGCGGTGGCCAACGTCGCCATTCCCAACATCGCCGGCGATCTAGCCATCAGCCCGAGCCAGGGCACCTGGGCCATCACCTCGTTTGCCGCGGCCAATGCAGTGGCCCTGCCGCTCACCGGCTGGCTGGCGCGGCGTTTCGGCGAGGTGCGTCTGTTTGTCGGATCCGGGCTCCTATTTACCTTGTTCTCGCTGCTGTGCGGTTTGGCGCCGAATCTCGAAATTCTGGTCCTTATGCGCATCCTGCAGGGCATGGTGTCCGGGCCCATGCTGCCGCTGTCGCAGGCATTGCTGCTGCGCCACTTTCCGCCGCACCTGAAAGGCATGGCCATGGCGGTGGTATCGATGACAGTGACCATTGCTCCGTTGACCGGGCCGATCGTGGGCGGCGTTATTACCGATAACTGGTCCTGGCCGTGGATTTTTTACATAAACCTGCCGATCGGCCTGCTGGCGGCCGGGTTGGTGTGGTATGCGCTGCGCGACCATGAAACCGAGCGCAGCATCTTGCCCATTGACACTGTCGGCCTGTGCTTGCTCGTGCTGTGGGTGGCGTGCTTGCAGGTATTGCTGGATAAGGGGCAGGAGCTTGACTGGTTCCAGTCGCCGCTGGGTCTGTGGCTGGGCTTGGCGGCACTCATCGGGTTCAGCTATTTCGTGATCTGGGAGCTTGGCCACCGTCACCCGGTCGTGGACCTTCGCTTGTATGGGGATCGCAATTTCTTGATTGGTGCCATCGCGACCTCGCTGCCGTGGGCGATCTTGTTCGCGGGGCTGGTAGTGTTTCCGTTATGGTTACAGACGAATATGGGCTATACGGCCACCTGGGCTGGCGTAGCGACGGCTTCATTTGGCCTCTTCATCATGGTGTTGACGCCAATCGTCGGTCGCACGCTCGGACGCGTGAATCTGAAGTACCTGCTGAGCTTAAGTTTCTTTTTTATGTGGCTGGGCATGTACCTGGCCAGCCGCATGAACACCGACGCGACGCTCTGGGACGCCGCTGTGCCACGGCTGTTCCAGGGCGCGGGGTTGGGCTTGTTTTTCGTACCGCTGCTGACCATCGCACTGTCGAACATGAGCCCGCAACGCCTCGCCAGTGCCACCGGGGTGTTCTATTTCACGCGCACCCTGGCCGGTAGCATCGGTGTGTCGATCGGCATCACCGTATGGGATCGGCGCGAGAGTTTTCACCATGTGCGCCTGACCGAGCTATTCGGAACCGAGCAGCTGGCCCGGTTGTGGGAATACGGGGGCGAGCGCCTGGCTGGCGCCTTGCCGGCACAATATCCGCTGGTGGAGCGCATGCTGGCGCGCCAGGCCAATATGCTGGCGGCGAACGACCTGTTCTACGCCAGTTGCTGGCTATTGCCGCCCATTCTGCTGCTGGTGTGGTTGGCCAAACCGCCGTTCATTGCCGGCGGCGGTCGCGCTTGAGTGCCGGCTAACCGCGCCGTACGGTGACGCGATGCCGGTCGGCGCTGAACTCCATATCCACGGTTACACCGGCGTTTTCGATCAGCGCCCGCCAAAAGCCGCGATTGACATCCTCCAGCGCCTGCGCCGGCAGGCGCCAGTGCGTGAGCTGGCCGGCCGCGGCGTGGCTCAGCGAGGGCATGTCGAAACTCAGCGTGGCGTCATCAAGCGTTACCGCCAGCGCCGGACCAAAGCCGTAGCTCACCTGATAGTGCTCATGGAAGATGCGCGCGATTTTTTCGAGGTCACCACACAGCTTGGCCCAGCCTATGCCCTGTTCCATCATCATGCGGTAGCCGTACTCCTCGGCGTCGATGCCCAGTCCCTGCGCCACTTTGACGCCGCCGAGCAGAGTGCCCTGGCACTCGTACATGCGCAGGCGGGCGAGGTCTTCCAGGCTGGCTTCGGGCAGGTTCATGGCCATGGCTCCTGTGTGGTCAGGTAACGCAGCTCCAGCATAGCGCCCTCGGCCAGCGCCCAGCCCTCGCGCAGCGGAATGCGGCAGATCAGTTCCAGTTTCTCGTCCGGGTAGCCCGGTACCTGTGGCCACAGCAACAGCGCTGGGGTGCTGAGCAGGCTGTGGCTCAGTTGGACGGCGTGCAGCAGCGCCGGACAAAAACCGTCCCGCGCCGGAAGCTCGAAGCGGCGCAGGCGGTTATCGTGCCGGTGCCGGGCGGCAATCTGCGCGCCCGGCGCGCCGCAGTCCAGATTGACCGTGCCGGGATAAAACGGCCCGCCGAGCATGGCTTCTATTGCATCGCGCACCCAATCGACGGCGAGAAATCCACCCGCCTGCCCAAGTCCGCTGACCAACTCACCGCGCAGGATGGCCGGCGCAGGGATGGCGCCGCGTACCGGCTGCGCCCACGCCGGCAGGTGGCCATGCAGTTCGGTGAGCGAGTCGACCACCGCGTGTGGGCTGTGCGGCAGCAGATCCTCGCGCCGCGAGGCACCGGTGGTGATGCCAAAGGCGCGCACGCCCGCGCTGCTGGCGGCCTGGATGTCGATGGGATTGTCGCCGACGTAAGCCGCCGCGCGCGGTTCGACACCCATGTGGCGCAACGCAAGCTCGATACCCGATGGGGAGGGCTTGCGGGCCGGCGCCTCGTCCCGGGTGACGATAACCTCAAGCGGCGGACAGCCCCGCGCGCCGGTCAGGCACTTGACCACGAAGTGGTTCGAGTCGGTAACGACGCCCAGCCGAAAGCCCTGATCGAACAGCCGCTGCAGCACCGGCAGCGCGTCATGGAACAGCCGCGCTTCCTGCTCGAACACGGGCTTCCACAGCCGCATGCTGACCGCGGTCAGCTGCGCTCGCCGTTCCTCGGCGTTGTCCACCGGCCCGAGCAGCGCCTCGATGGGCGAGCGCCCCAGCGTCATTACCTCGCGCATATAGCCGGCGCCGGGCTGCGGCCAGCCCAGTTCCCGGCAGGCGCGGCGGGTGATGGCCAAAAACGCCGGCAGCGAGTCGAGCAGCGTGCCGTCGAGGTCGAACAGCACGGCGCGGACGTTTGAAGTCATGCAGGGTCCGGGTGAGCGGGATACAGGCGGGTCGTGGCTGCATTCTACTGGCAGCCCGGTCGCGACACCGAGGGCGAACTCTTGCCGTGATCCCGGGCGCTGCCCAGAATGATCCAATTAACTCCACAGAGCGACAGACCCATGCGTGACGCCACTCCCCGCGCCATCGAGCTGAAAAATTACCGCCCGCCGGAATTCCTGGTCACCGCGGTACAGCTCGAATTCGATCTGGATCCGGCCAGCACGCGCGTGCGTGGCCGCCTGGAACTGCGCCGCAACCCGGCGGGCCGGCGCGATGCGCCGCTGGTGCTGGACGGCCAGGGCCTGAACCTGCGCCGGGTCAGCCGCGACGGCTACCCGATGCGCGCCAGCGAGTACCAGGTCACGCCCGATACGCTGACCATTCCCGGCCTGCCCGATACGGTGTGCATCGAGACGGAGGTTGAGATCGATCCGTCCGCCAACGCGGCGCTGGAAGGCCTGTACCAGTCGCGCGGCATGCTGTGCACGCAGTGCGAGGCCGAGGGCTTCCGGCGCATCACCTATTTTCCGGACCGTCCCGACGTGCTGACGCGCTTCACCACCACGCTGCGGGCCGATCCGGTCGCCTATCCGCTGCTGCTGTCGAACGGCAATTGCGTGGCGCAGGGCGCGCTGCCGGACGGGCGCCACTACGCCACCTTCGACGATCCGTTCCCGAAACCCAGCTACCTGTTCGCCCTGGTGGCCGGGCAACTTGAGGCGCTCGCCGACACCTTCGTCACGGCCAGCGGGCGCACGGTGCAGCTGTTCATCCACACCGAGCCGCGCTACGTGGACCAGTGCGGCCACGCCATGGCGGCGCTGAAAAAATCCATGGCCTGGGACGAGCGCGTGTACGGGCGCGAGTACGACCTGGACGTGTTCCACATCGTGGCGGTGGACGACTTCAACATGGGGGCGATGGAGAACAAGGGCCTTAACGTGTTCAACGCCAAGTACGTGATGGCCGAACCGGCGCGCGCCACGGACCTGGACTACCAGTACATCGAGGGCATCATCGCCCACGAGTATTTCCACAACTGGACCGGCAACCGTGTCACCTGCCGCGACTGGTTCCAGCTGTCGCTGAAAGAGGGCCTCACCGTCTTTCGCGACCAGCAGTTCTCGGCGGACATGGGCTCGGCGGCAGTCAAGCGCA
>CAZZHF010000126.1:0-8115 GCA_964653545.1 uncultured Gammaproteobacteria bacterium
GGACGGCACCGCCCGCGTGCAGATCGTGTCCGCTGACACCAACCCGCGTTACCACGCCCTGCTGGACGCGATGGCCGAGCGCACCGGCAATGCCGTGCTGCTGAACACATCCCTGAACCGACGCGGTGAGCCGATGGTCTGCGCGCCCAAGGACGCACTGGACATGTTCTACGGCTGTGACCTGGAGTACCTCATCATGCAGGACGTGCTGGTCACCAAGGCCGGTGCAGCGGGCGGCTGACCCGATGAGCGGGGTGCTTTTCATCGTCAGTAGCACGCGCAGCGGCAGCACCCTGCTTGAGCGGCTGCTGAACGAACTGCCCGGGGTGGTATCGGCTGGCGAGCTCAAGCGCATCTGGCGCCGGGGATTCACAGACAATCAGTTGTGCAGTTGTGGGCAGCCGTTTCACGACTGCCCGTTCTGGCGGGAAGTAGCGCAACGCGCCTTTGCGGATGCCGCGGTGGATGCCCACGCCAACGACGCCCTGTGTCGCCGTGTATGTCGCGGCGGGGTGCACGCTGGCAATGTTCCGGCGGCGTTGCGCGGGACGTTTCTGGGTCTGTCCGGGAAATTGTGCGCTGCCATCGCCGACACGGCGCGCGCGGGCTGGGTGGTGGACTCGTCCAAGGATCCGGCTTATGCGGCGCAATTGGCGCAGTTGCCGGGGTTTGAAACCCGCTACCTGCACCTGGTGCGTGATGCACGGGCGGTGGCGCATTCGAAGTCGCGGCTGCGCAGGCGTCCGGAGATTCACTGGAAAGAGGCGTACATGCGGCGCCGCTCGGCCTGGGGGAGCGCCGGCAGCTGGAACCAGACCCAGCGGCTTGCCGAAGCCGCTCGCCTTGCTACCGGACGTCCCTGGCTGCGAGTGCGTTACGAGGACCTGGCCGGCTCGCCGCGTGGCGTGGTGCAGCAGGTATGGGACTGGCTGGAGCTTGCTATCCCCGACGCGCCGAGCGATCCGCTCGGTTTCATAGACGAAAACACGGCGCGGGTAGGCAGCGGGCACTCGGTGGCGGGCAATCCGATGCGCTTTGGCAGCGGACAGCTGATGGTGACTCCGGATGTCGGATGGCGCCAGCAGATGTCAGCGCTGAGCCGGGTTGCGGTGGGGCTGCGCTGTTACCGTGGTCTGCGCCGGTACGGGTACCTTTAGATTCACATCCGCCACGTTGAACCGGCGCTATCGGGGGGAGTCAGTCATGTTACCGATCGTTGCAACCGTCATCGGTGATCCGTGCGGCGTGGGTCCGGAAGTGGTGCTCAAGGCGCTCGCGACCGGGGAGCCACGGGCGGTATCGCGGCCCTTGTTGGTCGGCAGTCTTGCCGCGCTTGAGAAAACCCGTGCGGCCTGCGGTATCGACATTGCGCTGCGGGCAGTTGGCACCCTGGATGACGCGCGTTATGCGCACGGTGTTGTCGATGTGCTGGACCAGTTTGCGCTCGACCCGGCGCAGGTTGAGTTCGGACATGCCTCAGCGGCCTGTGGGGAGGCGGTGCTGTACTGGCTGGACAGTGCCGAACAGTTGGGGCGGGCCGGCGCCGTACAGGCCACCATCATGGCGCCCATCGACAGCAGTGCGCTGCGCCTGACCGGCCGGCTCAAGGAACTGGACGACATGCAGCCGGCCGGCACGTTCCTGCTGCGGGTCAGCGGTGCACTGCGGGTGGTGCCGATCGCTGAGCATGTGCTCATGCGTGACGTTCCTGCCACGGTGACCACCCAGCGCGTGCTCGACCTGATGCGATTACTTAACGATTCGCTCAGGCGCTTTGGGTTGCCCGAGCCGCGGTTGGCGGTGGCGGGCCTGAATCCCCACGCCATGGGTCCGGAGGATCGCGAGCAGATTGCTCCGGCGGTGGAACAAGCGCGCACCGAGGGCATCATCGCGGTGGGGCCAATATCGCCCGACGCGGTATTTCGGCAATGTATCGAGGGCCGTCACGACGCCGTGGTGTCGATGTATCACGACCAGGGGCAGATCGCGGTCAAGACCGCCGTGTTCGAGGGCGCGTGTTCGATCTTTCTGGGTCTGCCACACGTGCACCTGTCCATTCCGCACGGAAGTGCCTACGACATCGCCGGTCGTGGCGTGGCCCAGCATGCGAGCATGCTCGCGGCAATGCTCGCCGCCGCTGCCCTGGCGGGGGGGCGGGGTTTTCTGTGATCGATACCGGACAACAGGCGTTTGTGGTTTGCCGAGGGTGCTGACCGGTCGAAAGCACACATGGCAACGCGTGTGCTGAACCGGGTTTACATCGTCAGGTAACCTAGGGAGATACTGAAGTGGTTGGTGTTTCCCGCAGCGCAAGGATGCGCTGTCAAAATCCGTGGCTGCAGGCCACTGATTTTGTGCGTCATCGGAAAACCACGCTTTTCCGACGGCGGGCGCTGAGGAATCCAGGACGGATCTACCCAGCGCTTCCCAAGGTGACTACCCGGTACAAGCCACCTTGCCATTACCCATCGGCTCTTCGCGGAGCCCAAGTAGGCACGGCTCTTCCTGACGAGGATTGTTGAACATTGTGAAAAAGCTTGCTGCCTTGTTGAAAAAAATGGCGTACCGGACATTTATTGCAGTCTGGTGTGCGGCGCGCCCGTTGCTGATATGGCTCAACCGCCATGCTGACTCGTACTGCCCGGTATGCGAGAAGCGCAGTCGTTTCGTGATTCGCCGCCAGGGTGCGACGCCCGAAGACAGTGGAATGGGTGAGGTATGTCCTATCTGTTTCAGCCGGCCACGGCATCGCTTATCGTGGCTGTATATGGGCAAGAAAACCACCCTCCTTGACGGAGTGCCAAAAAGATTGTTGCATTTGGCGCCTGAGATGGAGTTCACCCGCCGTTTCAGGGCCATCCCAGGCGTGATTTATTTGTCGGCCGATCTTGACCACCCGGGGGCGATGCGCCGGATCGACCTGACAGATATCGATTGGCCGCCTGAATCCTTCGATCTGATCTATTGCTCGCATATGCTGGAGCATATTCCGCAGGATCGGAAAGCGATGGGCGAGCTACATCGTGTCCTGGACAAGGATGGTTGGATTCTCGTGCAGGTGCCTCTGAGCATGGAGCACTCCACTCAGGAAGATCTTGCGATAACCGATCCCAAGGCACGTGAACGGCTTTATGGGCAGTGGGATCATGTGCGTTTATACGGCATGGATATTGTTGACCGTCTGCGGGATGCCGGATTTGCGGTAACTGTCGTTCTGGGAAGCGACCTCCTCACGCCTGAAGAGTGTCGCCGGATGAATATTGCCCCTGGGGAGTTATTGTTCTCATGCACCAAGACGCCACAAACTGTCGCTGCCTGACGATAATCGAAAAAACCTGGACTGCGGCTGCCAGGTGGCAGTTACCGTGAAGCACACGGGACTAACGCCATTGTTTGATAGGCAAGGAAAATTGAATTAAGTCTGGGGTGTGCTAAATAGTCCAGGATGTGCGTATTCGTCGCTTTCCGGGATATGGATAGCGATCATCATTCATTAGATTGGTCGGCACCGATGCATTGACGAAGGCAGTACATTGCGCACTGCGTGGGCGGCAGCAGCGCCCCGGTAAGCGTGGAGACCGCCTACAGAATCGGCCCAGGCTTTATGTCTAGCCGGGAGGCATCGGTGCAATTCTTTCGCCGAACTGGTCAAGCACCTCGTGGTGATTTTTTACAAACTGAGAAATGTCCTCGGAATGTACCTTCTGGATCTCTATATCCGTATCGAGGGTTTCAAGCAAGGAGTCAGTGGTAACATCAACCCCGATCTGCTCGAACATATTCTCGAAATATTGAACCTTGTTACTTATAAATTCTTCGTAAACCAGTGGATGCGATGTAATTCCATGGTTCCGAAAAATTAACATAAGTTTCAGCTTTCTGGTGTGGATGGCTTCACATCGCGAAACCAGTCTTTCGAGTCTCTGGCAGTTAACTCGAATTTTCGTTAAATCCTTCTTTCTTTTTTCTCCCTTTGCCATTGAGAACTGTAGATGCCCCGGCCAGCCATTACCTCTTCCATGATATTTCGATAACGCCCAGTTTAGTAGATTGCGGCGAAACGCAAAAAATACCATCACGTCGTTTTTCTTCAGTACTCGCAGCATGGCCTTGTGAAAGGGCTGACTTGCGTATTTGCCTTGTGCCAGCTGCTGGAATTCGCGCATCCGAGTCGGGGAAAGAGGAAATTCCTTGGGAAAATAACGCATCTTGAAACCGACTGCTTTTCTCTTGTCGAATGGGGCAAGAGCGGATCTTGCCGTTTCGAGGTAGAGCTCATTCAAGGATTTCAAGTCCAGCGAAGTGTCGTCAAAAACGTGGTCCAGACATTGTTCCAGCGTAGTCGGTGGCATGCCGCCACATTCGGGGCGATCGAACGGCTCTAAATGGGGCCCGAGAATCGATACTTCGTCGAAATTTCTCAATGTCTGAATTAAGGCGCTGGTCCCTTCTTTTTCGGTGAAAAGGATTATGAAATTCTGCGCTGAACTCATATTGATGTCGGTTCCTAAACGAGTGGCCCCCGGGCGGGAGGTCCGGCAGAGCACGCTTTTTCGCACGGTGGTGGTGCTTTGATGCCTGCGCCAAATGGCCATGGATCCAGCGGTTGTTCACCACGTGTCATGTTGCTATCGGCCGTGGTGGCATCGCTGTTTAACGCTGAACCAAGCAAGCGTCACCTGGCGCTGGCAGCTTCAAGTTCGTCGCGCGCCTGGGCGGCGATGGCATAGCTCGCCTTGCGGGCCGCATGGTCGTAGACCTGGCTGGCGATCATCAGTTCGTCAGCGCCGGTGCGCTGAATGAACGCGGCAATCTGTCCCCGTACGGTTTGCGGGGAGCCGATGGCGGAGCACGACATGGCCTCCTGCAGCATGCCACGCGCGGCGGGGGGCAGTTGCTCCAGGTAGCCGGGCACCGGCGGCGACAGCTTGCCGGGTCGCCCGGTGCGCAGGGCGATAAAGGCTTGCTGCATCGAGCTTGCCAACAGTTCTCCGGCGGCGTCGGTGTCGGCAGCGTAGATGCTGAAGCCAAGCATCACATGCGGCCGCTGCTGCTGCTCCGAGGGCCGGAAGTTCTCCCGGTAGATGTCGATCGCCTGCATCATCGCCGCCGGGGCGAAGTGGGAGGCGAATGCAAAGGGCAGGCCCAGCGCAGCGGCCAGCTGCGCGCCGAACAGGCTGGAACCCAGAATCCACACCGGCACCCGCAGCCCGGCACCCGGTACGGCCTTGACGTTCGGGGGTGGCTCGCCGTGGCCCAGGTAGCCCATCAATTCGACCACGTCCTGGGGAAAGCGCTCGGCGCTGGTCATCAGATCACGCCGCATGGCGTTGGCGGTTAGCTGATCGGTGCCTGGCGCGCGGCCAAGACCAAGGTCTATGCGGCCCGGAAACAGCGATTCGAGGGTGCCGAACTGTTCGGCGATCACCAGCGGCGCGTGATTTGGCAGCATGATGCCGCCGGATCCGACCCGGATGGTCGAGGTGCCGCCCGCGATATGACAGATGACCACTGCCGTGGCGGCGCTGGCGATGCCCGCCATGCCGTGGTGCTCGGCCAGCCAATAACGCTTGTAACCCAGTTTTTCGGTGTGGCGGGCAAGGTCCAGTGAATTGCGCAGTGCGTCGGCCGCGGTGGCCCCTTCGAACACCGGGCACAGGTCAAGTACGCTCAAGGGAATCATAGGAAGTCTCTGTCTCTGGGCGAGGGGGCCCGAGCTGGGCAGCAAGTTGTTCAGCCCGTAACCTTAAGCTGTTTCAGTGCCACCGGCACGCGCGTGTTGTCGGTGCTCAGCCAGACCTCGCCGTCCTGCACCATGCATTGCAGACGCAGGGTACGCTCGGTCAACGCGGCCAGCGCCTGGCTGGAGGCAGCCGGCAGCTGTAGTACGGTCAGGTTGGTGAGCCGCGTGAGCTTGTTCTGCAGCTGTCTCCACCACAATTCACAACTACCGCTGTAGCACAGAACGATGACCTGCTCGGCGCGGCCACAGGCCTTGCGCAGGCGCGTCTCATCCGGCTGTCCAATGTCGATCCACAACGTGATCTGGCCGGTTAAATCCTTAACCCAGATTTCGGGTTCGTCAGCGTCGAACAAGCCCTTGGTGTAGGTAATTCCCTCCTGCGCGTGCAGGGCGTACATCAGCACCCGCGCCATCATGCGCTCGTCGGTTTCGGACGGATGTCGCGCAAGCGTCAGCGCGTGCTCGGCGTAATAATTCCGGTCCATATCGGCAATTTGGAGGTCGACTTTGTAAATGGTGGCTTTGAGTGCCATGGCTTGCGTCCGTTAAAGAATGAGGGCAGACGCTCCGGGGCTGAAGTCACGGAAACCCTATCGAAATGGAGGCTAGAAAAACGTTGCGAGCCCAACCTGCGCTGCCTGCTTATCCGTGCTTGGGCAGGGGGTATTTCAGTTCCCGAATCATGGCATCCAAAGCCCCTTGTGCAAGACCATTACTTTCCAGACCCAACCACTTCAGAATTGCGGACTCATGGCGAACCATCGATTCAAGGACAGGTTGGTCGTCGGCCGGGCCAGCCTGTGCTATTTGCGCAAAGCGGGAATGGAAGTGCTCGGGCGAGTGCCGATGCTTCGCCAAAAATTTCGCTCTCATACAGTTCTCGGATGCACGCGCGATAGGTGACAGGATTCATGTACTCCACCTCGTTATTATTGCCATTTTTCGCGTCATATGATCGAGATCAGCGACGCCCCGGCGGGTTACGGCTATCGCCTAACCCGCCCTAAGTGAGGCCATCCGTCTAGACTCAATCCCCCATCAGAATCGACGCATCCCCAGGATTGGGGAAGAACAACTCCAGCCAATCCGGTCGCAGCGGGATGACCACCTCCGTGGTAATGCCAGGCAAATAATTGCGGGTGTCGACGTAGTAGTACTCCATCATGTCGCCGATCCGCCCGCCCTGGATGACCGGCATGCCGTGTTTTTCCAGTTCCGGCAGGGCGGCGGTGAATTCTTCTTTCGAGCAGATGGTGGGGAAGGTGTGGTGCATGCCTTCGCCGCGTTCTTTCAGGAATTCGTCGTAGACGCACTTGTCGCTGCGCGGGGTGATCAGCTCGAAGCACAGCTCGCCCAGGCGCCCGACGTGGTTGTCGTAGGCGTGGTAGCAGGGCTGGCCGTAGTAAGTGGTTTCTTCCATGGTCACGCCGGACTCGATCTGGAACTCGATCCAGCGCTGCATGCCGAACAGTTTCTCCAGGTTGGCCTTGGTGCGGTTACGGTCGGCGCACACGACGCCGATGTGCAGCATCTTGGCTGTCGGCAGAAACTGTGGCCCCAGGTGCGCCAGATCCATGTGCAGTACTTCGTCCGGCTTGATGGCGGCCCGCCAGTCCGGTCGGCGCGGACAATGCACCTCGACGATGACGTTCGACAGGGCTTTGCGTGTGTCGAGCTGGTAGTAGTCGACGGCGTCAAAGAAGGTGCCGCTCTGGCGTACCCCGATGCCCTGGCTTACCAGTTCCGCACGCAGGGCCTCGAACTGCTCTGGCTCGCACACGCTGGCGGAGACCCCGTGCATGCCCTCGCCGACGCTGTCGAGCATGGCCTGGTAGCTGGAGGGGCCGTCGACGGGCTGAATCAGCTCAATGCCAAGCTCACCGTTGTGGCCGTAAACGGAGATCCAGCGGTGTTGCGCGGGTTTGCCCTCGAACGTTGAGTTGGTGAGGTATTTGCCGTCGACGCGGATCACTTCCCAGCGGTCGATGCCGAAGAAGCGCGCGAAGTTGCAGACCACCTGCCGGTAGTCGCGCACGACCACGGTGGTGTACTGCCATTGGCTGACCGGGATGGTTGGGGACATGGGGTATCTCCTCTTGGCCATTCACAAAAAAATCAGGCCGGGTCGAACCGGCCTGAGGGGTTTATCCAAGGCAGCCTGCGGGGCGCCGCTCAGGTAAAGGTAACGTCCTCGCCCATGCCGGCGATTTGCGCATAGGTGGGCGGCGCCACCACTTCCAGGAACATGCCACCGAGCTGTTCGCGGGTGTCCAGGAAAAACAGCTCGGCAATGCCGGCGATCTTGCAGTAGTTGGCCACCTTCACGCCCTGGCTGGTGTAGCGGCGCACCAGTTCCAGCGGGTCCGGGTGCG
>CAZZHF010000127.1:0-6795 GCA_964653545.1 uncultured Gammaproteobacteria bacterium
GCACAGCAGGTGAGCGCGCCGGTAATGAAGGCCCGCGCCGCGCTGGCCTCGTCCAGCATGCTGGCCACCTGCGCCTTGATGGTGGCACGCGGCAACGGCGTCGCGCAGTCGCCGGCCTGCGCCTCCTGCGCCAGGCGCAGCACCGCCCCGCGCAGCAGGGCCAGGGTGTCGGCCTCGTCCTCGTCGCCGGCCTCGAACAGCGTCAGGGCCACCAGCAGGCGCCGCGTCCATTCGGCCGGCACGTGCGGGCCGGCCAGATCAGCCTGCAGATCGCGCAGGCGGCGCAACAGCTCGGCCAGTGCACCGACCGCCTGCGCCAGTTCGCTGCCGCCGACCGGCAGCGGCACGACGTCATCCAGCGCATCGTCGTGCGTGGCGTGCCCCAGCAGCAGCCGATCCAGGCCAGCACGCCAGGTGTGCTCGTCGCTGACCGGCAGGTCCAGGTCCGCCCGGGCCGCGGCGTCGTAGGCAAAGCGGGCACCGCTGGCGCGCAGCGCCTCGCGCAGGCGCGGCCGGCTGGCAGGATCGATACCGACCGCGCGACACAGCGCCGGCAGTTCGAGCAGAGACAGTACCTGCGAGGCCGGCGCGCGGTCCGCCAGCGCGAACGGAATGCGCCGCCCGCCCGGCGCAGCGCCGAACACGGCCGCAATGTGCGGCGCGTAGGCCTCGATATCCGGCGCCATCAGCACACAGTCGCGCGGGGTCAGGTCCGGGTAGGCCTCGAACAGGCCCAGTAGCCGGTCGTGCGCCACCTGCACCTCGCGCAGCCGGCTGTGGCAGACGTGGACTTCGAGCGAACGGTCATCCCGCGCCAGCGGCTGCACGCTGGGCGGTTCCAGAAACAGCACGTCGCGCTGCAGGCGCCGCAGCAGGCTGCCGGCGGTCGGGTCTTCGTAATCCTCGGTCTCCAGCGCCTGGCATTCGAGCAACTGACCGGCAAACTCGCGCCCGGCCTGACCCCAGGCGGCCAGCAGCGGATGGCTGTCGAAGGATTCATCCATCGGTTGCGGCGCGCCGGCTGCCTGCTGTGCCCAGCGCCGCCGCCGCCGCGCCGCCACGCGCGGTGCCTGCAACTCGTGCCAGTACGCCGCGCACGGATCCAGAAAATGCACATGCACGTCGATCTGCCCGGACAAGGTTTGCAGCAGTTGCAGATAGGCCGGTGCCAAGGCCGACAGGCCGAACACCGACATCCGGGGCGGCAGACCGTTCAGGTCCAGCCGGCCACTGCGCAGGCGCCTTGCCAGATCGATCAGCAGCCGCCCCAGGTGTGGCCGCCCGGCCGCTACCTGCCGCCACAACTGCGCGTCCCAGCCCGTATCCGCGCCCGCTTCCCAGGCCGCCAGCCAGTCCGGTCGGAATACTTGGTAGCGCTGGTAGCAATCGGCCAGGCGACGGGCAAGCTGCCAGGCCTTCAGACCATCATCGCCAGCCAGATAGCGGTCCAGCTCCGCCGGTCGCGTAGGGCTTTGAAACGCCGCCAGCAGCCCGAACAGCAGCGGCCCCTGCTCGGCCGGCGGCACCGTGGGCAGGCTTGCGTCCTGCGCGCGCAACACCCGCCACACGAAAGCCGCCGGAAACACGCAGTCCAGGTTGGCCGCCACGCCCAGGCGCTGCGCCACCGCCAGCGACAGCCAGCGCGCCATGCCGGGGTTTGACAGCACGATGGTTTCCGGCGTCAGCGGCGCGCCGACCGGCGTGGCGATCACCCCGCACAGGCTATCGGCGAGGCGTTCCAGACGGTTGCTGTGGTGGACGTGGAGCATCGGCGGCAGGGTAGCGCACAGCGGCACACGGCCGCTTGCAAGGGGCCAGCGGATATCCCGAAAACCCGGGCCGGCACATCACCGACTGCGCCTGGCCGGCCGCAGCGGGTCAGGGAAATGCGGCACGCAGATAGGCCACCAACGCAGCCCGGCCGGCCGCGTCCAGCGGCGGCGCCGGCATTGATGCCGGCGGAGTATCGAGCAGCCCGCTGAGCTCAGCCACCGAATAGCGGCTGCCAAGATCCACCAGATCCATGCCGGGCGCCCCGGCACGGTGACAACTGGCACAGGCGTGCTGATCGAACAAGGCGGCTCCCCGCGCGAGCCCGGCATCGGCGCGCTGCGCCGGATCGAGCCGGTCCAGGGCAGCAACCCGAGCCGGCGACACCGTGTCCGCGCGGGGCGACTCTGGCATACCGGGCGGGACATAAACCGGTCCTGGTTCGGCGCGCGCCGGATCCCATGCGATCCGGTAGATGGCACTGGCGTAATCGTCCGACACGTACACCGCGCCATCCGGGCCCGGGAGGGCATCCACCGGCCGGCCGGTAACCGTGCCGTCCTGCACGAAACCGACCGCGAAATCGCGTTCGGTGATGTTGCCGTCCGCGGACCAGTGCACGGACGCCACCCGATAGCCCGACAGCACGCTGCGGTTCCAGGAGCCGTGCTGGCCCACCAGCGCCGCGCGCTCGAAGCCCGGCGGCGCTTGGTCAGGGTCGAAGAAATTGATCGACAGCGCCGCCACGTGCGCACCGAAGGCGTGGGCCGGCGCAATCGGCTTGTGGCCGGCGGCGGCCGGATGGGCACCGTACTCCGGGTCCGGAACATTGCCGGCGTGCCAGAACGGCCAACCATAAAAACCGCCTGCGACCAGGCGGTTCAGTTCGTCGGGTGGATAGTCGTCCCCCAGCAGATCGCGTCCGTTATCGACGCCATACAAGGCGCCGCTACCCGGTTGCCAGTCAAATCCCACCGTGTTGCGCAGGCCCTCGGCGTAGGGAGTGGCTATTCCGGTCGCGGGGTCCAGGCGCAGCATGGCGGCGCGCGGGGTCTTCTCGATACACACGTTGCAGGACGATCCGGCGGTGACGTACAGCGCGCCGTCCGGGCCAACACGCAGCGTGCGCGTGAAGTGCATGCCCCCGCCGGCGAGCGCTGCTACGGTCTCCGGTACGCCGGTGGTGGCGCGCGTGGCGGCATCAAAGCGTACGCGGCGGACGGCGCCGGTTTCCGCGATGTAAAGCCAGCCATCGGCAAGGTCGATGCCGTGTGGCCGGTCCAGGCCTTCCAGCAGGGTGCGAACGCCGTCGGCCCGTCCGTCGCCATCCGCGTCCCGTTCGAGCAGCAGAATCCTGCCCGCGCGCGTGACGCTCACCAGCAGATCTCCGGTGGCGGTAAAACGCAGTACCCGTGCCGGCCCGATATCCTCGGCATAGACGCTCAGCGTGAAGCCCGGCGCCAGGCGCAGGCCAGCCAGGTGCTGCGGTGTCGGCTGCGCGCCGCCGATGCCGGCGATGGCATGCAGCGCGGGGCCACGGATCGTGACCTGCGTGCTCAGATACCACAGCGCCGCCGCCAGCAGCACTCCGAACGCGCCGATCACGACCGCCAAAATCCTGAGCGCCTTGCGCATGTCGCGCGCCTCCTGAAATGAAGTGATACCCAGCGCGGCTGGGCTTGCGCGGGACGTCATCCCTGGCGGTCCGCTGTACAAGAGTACCCAGATAGGCGCCTGCCCGGATCGGCCATCCGCAGGCGTGCTGGCCAACCCGTGCGGTAGCATCCTCGCTGAACCTTGCCCGCCGCTGCCGCACTACATCATGACCATCCGCAACCTCAACTACCTGTTCCAGCCTCGCTCGGTGGCCCTGATCGGCGCCAGCACGCGGGCGGGCTCGGTAGGTGCGGTACTGGCGCACAATCTTTTCAGCGCCGGTTTCGCCGGGCCGGTGATGCCGGTCAATCCCAAGTACGTGGCGGTCGAAGGTGTGCTCGCTTACAGGGACGTGGCCAGCCTGCCGATGGCGCCGGATCTGGCGGTCATCGCCACCCCGCCGGAAACCGTGCCAGGCTTGATCGCGGAACTGGGCGCCCGTGGCACCAAGGCGGCCGTGGTCATTACCGCCGGCTTCAAGGAAACCGGGGACGCCCGCGGTGCGGCCTTGCAGCAAGCCATGCTGGACGCCGCGCAGCCACACCTGCTGCGCGTGGTCGGTCCCAACTGTGTCGGCATCCTGGCACCGGGCCACAGCCTGAACGCGAGCTTCGCGCACCTTTCGCCACGCCGCGGCCGACTGGCTTTCGTCGCCCAGTCGGGAGCGGTGATCACCTCGGTGATGGACTGGGCGCAGCCGCGGGGAGTGGGCTTCTCGCACCTGGTATCGCTGGGCGATGTCGCCGACGTGGATTTCGGCGACATGCTCGACTACCTGGCCGGCGACGCCAACACCGACGCCATCCTCCTGTACATGGAAGCGGTGACCAACGCGCGCAAGTTCATGTCCGCCGCGCGTGCCGCGGCGCGCATCAAGCCGGTGGTGGTGGTCAAGGCCGGGCGCAGTGTTGCCGCGGCACGCGCCGCCGCCTCGCATACCGGCGCCCTGGCCGGCAACGACGCCGTCTACGACGCCGTGTTTCGGCGCGCTGGCATGCTGCGCGTGTACACCCTGGACGAGTTGTTCACGGCGGCGGAGATTCTGGCCACCACGCGCCTGCCGGCCGGCGACCGCCTGGCCATCCTCAGCAACGGCGGCGGCATTGGCATCATGGCCACCGATGCGCTGGCCTCCCTGGGCGGCCGCCTGGCGGAACTGGCACCGGCCACGATTACCGCCCTGAACCGCGTGCTGCCGGCAACCTGGTCGCATGGCAATCCGGTAGACATCATTGGTGATGCGCCGCCGAAGCGTTACCAGGACGCCCTGCTGCCATTGCTGCAGGATCCGGGCGTGGACGCCGTGTTGGCCCTGCACGCACCGGTGGCGGTGGCCGACGGCGTGGAGGCGGCGCGCGCGGTGGTACGGGCGGTGGCCGCCCAACCGGGCAAGACCCTGGTAACCAGCTGGGTCGGCGATCAGGCGGCCCGCGCTGGGCGACAGATTTTTACCGAACACCGCATTGGCACCTGCCGCACGCCGGAAGAGGCGGTCCGCGCCTTCATGTATCTGGAACGTTACCGGCGTGGCCGGCTGTCCCTGATGGAAACTCCACCGTCGGTACCCGAGCAGTTCGAGCCCGACCGTGACCGCGCGCGTAACGTGTGTCGCCAGGCCCTCGCCGACCAGCGGGAGTGGCTGTCCCCTGACGAGGTGGCGGCACTGCTGGCCGCCTACCACATCCCACAGGTGCAACTGCGGCACGCCGACACACCCCGCGCAGCGGCGCAGGCGGCGGCCGACATTGGCGGTGCGGTCGCGCTCAAGATTCGCTCGCCGGACATCGTCCACAAGACCGATGTCGGCGGCGTGGCGCTGAACCTGCCCGACCCGACGGCGGTACAGCACGCTGCCGAAACCATGCTGGAGCGACTATCCAAAAGCCGGCCGGACGCGCGGATCGACGGCTTTCAGGTGGAACCCATGCTGGACCGCAGCCGCAGCCACGAACTAATTGTTGGCATTGCCGTGGACCCGCAGTTCGGACCCTGCATCCTGTTCGGTCATGGCGGCACGGCGGTGGAGGTGCTCAACGACACCGCGCTCGGTTTGCCACCGCTAAACATGCGACTGGCCCGGGACCTGATGAGCATCACCCGCGTCCATGACCTGCTCCAGGGCCACCGTGGCATTCCCGGTGCCCACCTGGGCGCCATCGCACTGACCCTGATCAAAGTGGCGCAGATGGCCGCGGATGTCGCGGAGCTGATGGAACTCGACATCAATCCCTTGCTGGCCGGTCCCGAAGGTGTGCTGGCAGTGGATGCCCGCGTGCGGGTGGCGCATGTGGCGGACCCAGCCGCGCCGCGGCTGGCCATCCGGCCGTATCCGAAATCCCTGGAACAGGAGGTGGTAATCGGCGATGGGCGCCGCCTGCTGCTGCGACCCATCCGTCCCGAGGACGAACCCACGCTGCAAAAAAGCTTCCAGCGCCTGACGCCGGAACAGGTGCGCCTGCGCTTTTTCGTGCCGATGAAGGAGCTTGGACATACCCTGGCGGCGCGCCTGACGCAGATCGACTACGACCGCGAGATGGCCCTGATTCTGACCGAGCCCGGCATTCCCGGCATGACGGAGATTTTCGGCGTGGTACGCATTGCCGCTGATCCGGATAACGAACGGGCGGAATACGCGGTCGTGGTACCCGAGCACATGACCGGCCAGGGCCTGGGTGCGCTGCTGATGCGGCGGATCATCGACTACGCGACCGACTGCGGCATCCGCGAAGTATGGGGCGACGTGCTGCGCGAGAACGCCGCCATGCTGGGTCTGGTGCGTAAACTCGGCTTCCGGGTCCAGCAGGATCCGGACGACCCGTCCATGGTACGGGTCACCCTGGACCTGACCGACGCGACGCGGGACTGAGCCCATGCACACTGCCTACATCAGCCACCCGCTGTGCCGCCAGCACGATGTCGGTCCCTGGCACCCCGAAGCGCCCGAGCGCCTGACCGCCATCCAGGATCACCTGATCGCCACCGGACTCGATCCGCTGCTGCGCCATTTTGACGCCCCGGAAGTCACCCGCGAACAGCTGCTGCGCGTACACGACGCCGACTATCTGGATGCCCTCGACGCACAAAGTCCGCAGCTTGGAGTGGTCCACGTGGACCCGGACACGGCCATGAACCCCCACACACTGGCGGCTGCCCGGCGCGCCGCCGGCGCCATCGCCGAGGCCGCCGACCTGGTGCTGGCCGGTGAAGTGCAAAACGCCTTCTGCGCCGTGCGCCCGCCCGGCCATCATGCCGAGCGCCGCCGCGCCATGGGTTTCTGTTTTTACAACAACGTGGCGGTGGGCGCCGCGCACGCACTGGCCAGCGGCCAGGTCACGCCGCAACTCTTCGTGCCGGCCACAGCCGTCCAGA
>CAZZHF010000127.1:6805-8087 GCA_964653545.1 uncultured Gammaproteobacteria bacterium
AGCAGCGCATGCCTTGGCGGCGCACGCCATGCAGCGGGTGGCGGTGGTCGATTTCGATGTCCACCACGGCAACGGCACCGAGCAGATATTTCACCATCATCCGGACGTGCTGATTTGCAGCAGCTTTCAGCATCCGTTCTACCCCTATACGGACCTGAACTTTCGCGCGCCGAACGTGATTCACGCGCCGATCGCGGCCGGGCTGGGGAGTGAGGCGTTTCGAGTCGCCGTGGAGGACGAATGGCTGCCGGCACTCGACCGCTTTGCGCCGCAGATGATCTTCATCTCGGCCGGTTTTGACGGCCACCGCGACGACGAACTGGCACAGCTGTGCCTGACCGAGGACGATTACGCCTGGGTCACGCGGGTGATTCACCAGCTGGCCGCACACCACGCGCACGGACGGATCGTCTCGGTGCTCGAAGGCGGTTACGATTTAGCGGCGCTGGCGCGCAGTGTGCGGGCGCACCTGGACATCCTGCTTACCTGAAGCACCCGGCGAGGACCGGGGCGACGCTTCGCGGAGGAAACCCATGAGCACTGAAATGGATCCGATCGTCGGCAACTGGTACCAGCATATCGACAAAGGCCTCGACTTCGAGGTCGTGGCCATCGACGAACAAACCGCCAGCGTGGAAATCCAGTATCTGGACGGCACCCTGGACGAAATCAGTCTGGAGGACTGGTACGAGCTGGACCTGGACCCGGCCGAACCGCCCGATGACTGGACCGGTCCCCTGGACCACGAGGAGGCCGACGATCCCGGCTTCACCGAGCCCGACGTGGAAGACGACGAATGGGAAGAGCCGGGTTCCGGGCCAGCCCGCCGCCGGGATCACCGCGATGGCCTGGCCGATGATCCGCCACCGGAAGGCCTGGGCGGCGACTGGGACGAATGAACGACTGACCGACCGATCGGTAGCACAATACGCGCCCTCGCTGCCGCCGCTGACAGACCGACCCGCGAATCACGCGGCCCGCGACGCACCTGGCGGGACGCGGCCCGGACCGCGCGCCCGCCCCGCCACGGCCGGCAACAATAAGTTCATAAGGAAAATCGATGTCGAGCTATGTGCTCCTGACCCTGGCCGCTGCCTGGCTGCACGCGATTTCGTTCACGCTGGCCAAGCGCTTGTGGGTATACAGCCGCGACCCGTATCAGATTTCGATCCTCAGTCAGCTTGCCTGCGGTGTACTGGCGCTACTCGCCCTACCTTGGGCCGGCATGGACGCCGTCACGCAGATGCCGGGCACACTGGCCGCGATTGGCGTGTGCGTGGTG